>JAVXBC010000087.1:0-11690 GCA_036660195.1 Acinetobacter sp. | reverse complement strand
CTTGAATCAGGTGTTAACCTTTGGCGGTGCATTTTCCAATCATATTGCCGCAACTGCTTTTGCCGCCCACCATTTTGGTTTTCAAAGTATTGGTATTATTCGGGGCGATGAACTTGCTTATCAAACGCTCAATCCAACCTTAGCAATGGCACAGCAATTAGGTATGCAATTGCATTTTGTCAGCCGAGCCGAATATCGTTTACGCCACGACGCAGATTATTTACATCAATTACAACAGCGATATCCGAACAGCTATATTATTCCTGAAGGTGGCAGTAATGCCCTTGCCATTCAAGGCTGCCAAGAAATATTGTCGGATGATGATTTAAAAAATTTTGATGTGATTTGTTGCGCTGTCGGTACAGGTGGAACGATTGCAGGCATCATTGAAAAAAGTGCATCACATCAGCACATTTTAGGATTTTCAGCGTTAAAAGGTGATTTCCTAAAACAAGATATTCAGCACTGGACGAAGAAAACCAATTGGTCTTTGACCGATGCTTATTGTTGTGGCGGTTATGCCAAAACCACTGTGGAATTACTACAATTTATAGATGACTTCGAGCGACGATATTCAATTCCCCTCGAACAGGTCTATACAGGTAAAATGATGATGGGGCTTTTTGATCTCATTCAACGTCATCATTTTCCTGAAAATACGCGGATTTTGGCCATTCATACGGGCGGCTTGCAAGGCAAAATCAAAACATACTAAAACACCGTTAAATCTTTTATAATTGCCCGCTTTGCGTAGGTTGAGTAAGACTCATGGTTCATCAAGTCGATGTTGTTGTTTTAGGTGCAGGTGCATCGGGCTTGATGTTGGCTGCGGAAGCGGCAAAACGTGGGCGTTCTATAGCCGTACTCGAAAAAGCCAATAAGGTCGGTAAAAAGATTCTGATGTCTGGCGGTGGTAAATGTAACTTTACCAATTTGGATGTTGAACCCGCGCATTATCTTTCTGAAAATCCGCATTTTGTAATTTCGGCATTATCACGTTATAGCCAGTGGGATTTTATCGGGCAAGTCTGTGAATATGGCATCGCCTACGAAGAACGCAAACATGGGCAACTTTTCACCTTGAATGGTGCAAAAGATATTTTAGAAATGCTGCTCAAAGAATGCGACAAAGCACGACACGTCAAAATTGAAACGCACTGTGAAGTACAAAAGGTTCAAGTAAAAGATGGTGCTGGTTTTACAATTGAAACCAATCAGGGGCATTATCAATGTGAATCCGTAGTCGTTGCGACAGGCGGGCTTTCCATTCCAACCTTAGGTGGCTCAGGTTTTGGTTATGAGTTAGCGCAACAATTTGGGCATCACATTTTTCCAACACGTGCAGGTTTAGTGCCGTTTACATTTTCCGATCAATTTAAAGAAGTCACCACTCGCCTGAGTGGTAATGCACTAGATGCGACGTTGATCAATGATCGTCACCAATTTACCGAAGCGCTGCTGTTTACTCATCGAGGGCTAAGCGGCCCAAGTTCTTTGCAACTTTCCAATTATTGGCAAGTCGGTGAAAGTTTTAAAATTGATTTTTTCCCGAGCCAATCGCTTGCGGATTTTTTTAAAGAGAAGAAAAAATCACAGCCAAAAGTGTTGATTCGTACTTTGCTGAGTGAATTCACAGCCAAAAGTATCGTGCTTGAACTACAACAGTTGATTTGGGCAGCATATAGTGAAACAGCAATTGGCAATATCAGTGATATTCAATTAGAGCAAATTTCAACAGAGTTACATGCTTTTTCAGTTAAGCCCTCTGGAACAGAAGGATATCGGACGGCGGAAGTTACGCTTGGCGGCGTAGATACGCGTGAAGTTTCCTCAAAAACCATGGAAAGCAAAAAACAAAAAGGCTTATATTTTATTGGCGAAGTGCTGGATGTCACAGGACATTTGGGCGGATACAACTTCCAATGGGCGTGGGCTTCAGCGCAAGCAGCCGCGCAATTTGTTTAAATCATTGCTCATGTTAAAGCCTGCCTAATCTTTAAAATTGATTTTGTTGATGATTTGGCGTTTCGTTTTTCACAGATGATTCCGTATGTTCAGTCGATTTAACTTTTGGACTATTTGTTTTTGCCACCACAAATTTATAGGCACTCACTAAAAAACCGACGGTAATTCCCGCAATAATAATTGGTGCAACCACTCGATTTGGTTTTTTCATGCATTTCTCCTTATCAATTTTCTAGTTATATAAACAAAACGACCACCCGTTTAGAGTGGTCGAAATGTGTCAAAAAATCAAAGATTATTTTTAAGATTCATCTGAATACGGCGCAGATGGTGGCGTTGGGGGTACAGGGTTGGTTGTAGTCGTCGCTGGAGGTGTCGCTGACGAATTTTGATGCAAAGGATTCGGTTCTTTGGCATCTTTTTTCGCACAATCCAACAACTCGGTTAATAAGCGTTCCGCAGGTTGGCGACCACCTAAACCGAATGCCAATGCAAACGCTACCGCAACAGAACCCAGTGTTAAACCAAAAGCCAAGTTGACGATAGAATCGGCGATTCCCATGGCTTTTAAGCCCATCGCAATCACTAAGCCCATGATTAAAATGCGGACTAAATTGCCTAACCAACGCGAACTATTATATTCACCGCGCTGTACCACATTGGCAACCGCATTCGCCAGCCAGAAGCCAATCACTAGGATGACTGCACCAAGCAGAATATCTGCACCAAACTGGATAAACATTGAAATCAGGACGCTAACTTGTTCCAAACCTAAACGATTTGCCGCTTCTGAAACGGCAAATAGCATGGTGAAGAACACAATCAAATAACCAATCACGTCCGATACCCGTGTTTGACCTAAAAAGCGTTGTACGCCCAATTTCATAGGTACTTCATCGACGCCTGCGCCTGAAATTAATTCAGCAATAAGACGTGCAACAAAACGAGAGACTACATAGGCCACAATGAGAATTAAACCAGCAGCAATAATTCGTGGAATGGCCTGCATGATTTCATTCAACATGGAAGTTGCAGGTTGAGAAATCGCTTCGATGCCTAATGCTTCAAATGCGACAATTAAAGCGGTGATGATAATAATGGCGAAAACAAATGAACCTAGGAACTTAGAAATATTGGAATTTTTAAACAAACCTACTTTTTCAGCCTGAGCCTGTAAACCTAAGCTATTACCCAAACCTTCAACAATACCGCGTACAATTTTTGCGAGGATATAACCGACAAAAACGATGACACCCGCAATAAACAAATTCGGTAAATAGGCAATGCCTTCATTCACCATGTTCTGAACAGGGAGCAATAAACCGTTTAATCCTAGAATTGAAAGAATAATCGGTAAAAATAACAACAATACTAACCAATAAAAAATCTCTGCAAGATTACTACTTAAAGAACCAACACCGACGTCTCCACTGAGTTTTTCATCAAGCTGTGTTCTAGCCAAAACATTGGTAAACCAGCTCGCACCAAACGCGCCACAATCCAACCGACAAACCCGACTGCGACCGCAGCCAGTAAACTTGGAAGAAACGCTAAAACGCGACTGACCATATTGCTAAATGGATCACTTACGCCACTAATATTCAAGACATTTAACGCACCGACCAGCGCCAAAATCATCACAAACCAAAACACCAACTTGGAGACTAAATTTTCAATATTTGGCGTACTTCCCGTCGCGGAAGATAAACGATGATTGGTTTCCAGTCGTTGCAATAATTTCTTCACTCCAGCCGCAATGATTAATGCAATAATCCAACCAACAAGTAGAATCGCAAGTGCAGCTACAATTGGCTGAAATTGCTCCCAATAGTACATGGCATCAAAGCCGCCTCTTTGCGAGGGGTCACTAAAATATTCATTCATGTTGTTATCCTTTTTTTGTGTTTATAAACGTCAAATAAGCTACCCATGATCACGGAACCGATTAAAAATGATTTATGGATGCTTCAACCTTAGTTTTTGAGTACTTTTCAATCAATAAAGGGCATCACTAATACAACAAAAAGCAGCAAAAGATTGCAAAACAGCCCATAGGTTTAACCTATGGGCTGTTTCAATAGAGTTTGGTCATTAAGTTTCATTGCTCATTACTAACCGCTGATCAATAAACTCTGCGCATGCGATAAAATCACTTGCGAGGTTGGATTTGCCGAATGGTCAGCAAGCATATAAACGAGTAACGCAAGCAGAAATACCCCAACAAGCAACAACATATAAACTGGGAGTTTTTTCTTCCGTGCAATTTCTTCTTTACTTGCCACATGCGGTTGCGGCTTACTAAAATCATGCATTGTAGCTAGCCCTCTTCCTTTGATTCTTTAAGTCTTTATTTTAACAATTCACAATGTTGCATTGTGTGAAAATACTTGGCGCTATCGTTGTTTTGGTTGCAGAACTCTACTTTTTATTGTTTGAAATTTTGTTTAAAATATAGCCGTTTTTAGTGCTTAAAAATAAGCTATAATCGCTCCCCTCCATTTCAATGCTTTCGGTTCAATGTCCTATCACCAGCAAAACGTTTCTCTTGATTTAGACACAGATGTCACCCATCAATGTTTTTTACATCACACTCGTGATGAACATTTGATTGGCATTATTGAATTTAATAAACCGAGCACGCTATTGAAATGGGGCGATTTAGAATATTTCCGCCGTCGTACCGAAGAATTTTCGGTCATGCCTTTGCCTGACTGTATCAATGCCATGATTGTTGATATTCGCAATGTTCATGCATTTATAGACAATGAAGTGCCCATTTTGCCTTGGCGTTTACTCGAAGAAGATTGTCCTGTGCGTTTGGTTGTACCGCAAGCGCAGTTAGAACACTACTCAGGATTATTTGAACCAACGTGGCTAAGTACCGATGTGGATAGCGCAATTCAAGAAATTCGCGAATTTATGGATATGTTCGTCCATTAAAGACCAACCTTCTCAGCTCAGATCTTAGTCGCCTTTACGGAGCTACCATCGCTCCTCACTACCAATAATTTTCGACTGAAATATTTCCTTCCCCACGACGGTTCATCGTTAGTCCACGCTGTTTTAACGCTTCTTTGGTATCTTCCACCATTTGCGGATTACCGCATAGCATCACATGGCTAGTCGCAGGATTCAGCGGCATACCCACCACTTTTTCTAAATCACCATTGGCGATCAAGGTTGGTAAACGCTCATGCAAAGTAGCATTTGGGTCGCGGGTAATAATTGGTACAAATTTGAAACCTTTATGCCCTTCACCAAAAACATTGGCAATCTCTTGAATACGCTCAACATACGCCAATTCGTCTATTGTTCGAACGCTATAAACAAGGTTGATTTGTGGGTATTTATTCCATGTTTCAAAATCTTGCAACATCGATAAAAATGGTGCTAAACCTGTGCCTGTCGCCAACAACCATAAATCTTGTGGTGCAGGCAGTTGATAACGCGCTAAAGTTAAATAGCCATAAGGTATTTTTTCTAAGTAAAGCTCATCGTCTATTTTTAGATGTTGAAGATTCGAGGTGAACGCACCATCGGGAACAACTATAGAAAAGAACTCTAACGTTTCATCAAAGGGCGACGACACGACTGAATAAGCTCTCGCCACAAGTTCGTTTTGCACCATTAAACCAATCCGTGCAAATTGCCCTGCGGTAAATTTAAAATGCGCAGGTCGGGTCATGGTGAAACTAAAAAGTGTGGGCGTCCAACGCTGAACCGATAAAATTTTTTCTACGCTAAATTTTTCAATTGACATGATTTGAACGTGGCACGAAACAGTAGGCTCATGTTAGCATGATCGGATAAATCCTGAATACTTTTAAACATTAAAGGCTCTTACCATGCGCATGACTTTACGCCAATTGGCAGTTTTTGTGGCGGTCGCTCAAGAAGGAACTGTGACCAAAGCAAGTGATGCTGTTCGATTGACTCAAAGTGCAGCGAGCATGGCTTTAGCCGATTTAGAAGATGGTTTAGGTGCGCCATTATTTGACCGTTTAGGCAAACGACTTCAATTAAACGATTTGGGTCGTTTTTTATTGCCACAAGCCTTAGAAATATTGGGCCGTTGTGACTCCTTTGAACAAGCTGCAAAAGGTGAATTACAAAGCATTGATTTACGTTTAGGTGCGACGCTGACCATTAGCGATTATTTGATGCCTGATCTGATGGCAGATTTTTTAAAACATCATCCGCAAGCGCATTTACAACTGCAAGTGGGCAATACCCGTCAGATGATTGAAGCGGTCAATCAATTCCAGTTAGATTTAGCTTTAATTGAAGGCTCATGTCATTTACCACAATTGCAATGTATCCACTGGCGAGATGATGAACTCGCCGTGTGCTGTTCGCCAGAACATCCTTTGGCACAGTTAGACCGTGCGCTGACTGCAAAAGATTTTTTAAGTGTGGAATGGATTTTACGTGAAGAGGGTTCAGGCACACGTGAAGTCTTCGACAATGCAATTTTGCAAGATTTACCCGATGCCAATATTCGTTTAACCCTCGGTCATAATGAAGCAATTTTAAAAATTGTGGCTGGCGGTTTAGGTATGTCTTGTATTTCAAGACTCGCCATTGAACCTTTACAAGAAAAAGGGCAATTGGTGATTTTAGATACCCCGTATTGGCAATTGACCCGTCCACTTTATATGTTGGTACACCGTCAAAAATACCAAGGACCAGGACTTAAAGCTTTTTTAAAGTTTTGTGATAATCAGGCTTAGACCTGATCTTTCTTACCATCTTGAATCATTTTCACAAGGCTCACCATCATGATCACCATCCATTTTGGTATTAGGGCAATTTCTAACAAAGAACTCAGCCTCCTCACGAGAACTCATTTGTGAACAATGTTGACGACCATCACAGCGAAATGATGATGCTGAAGTTGTTTTATTTTGAGCTACTGGTGTATCAAATACGGATATTGAACTACCTTTTAAGGCATTCTCAGTTTTTTCTGAAAACTTAACTTTAGGTAAATCACCTATCGCTTGCCGTTGGGCTTCTACAATTTTCTTTTGTTTCTCAATTAACTGAGCCGTTTTTAACTTTACTGATTGTTGATAAACCTGATATTTTTGAAATACTGAACCCATTAAAATGGCGATAATCACTACACCAATAATGGTGAATATCATTCCTTTATGTGATGCGTGATTCTTCGGCGGAATAACTCTTTCGACTTCTTTATCTTGATTGAACTGATTATTAGTATTTGAACGCTTTAAGTCTAAGCGAGAGATATTGGCAGCTTTAGATTTACCATTATCCTTAACAATTAAAAATTTTAGCCGCTCTCCAACTTTAGGCTCACCGCCTGCTCCTTTCGGGAAATCTGTAATGTGAAAAAACACATCAGCTTGATTCCCTTCAAGCTCAATAAAACCAAAGCCCCTTTCAGTATTGTATTTTTTAATTTTTCCTTCAAGGAACATTCCGAACTTCCTATTTTTAAAACAGTATTCAAAAAATCAACGGCGAAAATTTGACAACAATTCAGATGTGATCGATTCATTATGCGCCAATATTTTATTTTTTTTGGTTTTGGCAGGATTCGGATCAACACGCTCAATCTTGATCGCTTTAAACTTCCCTTCATTTTCTTGGGCTAAAAATTTAACTTTTTCATTTTTTTGCGGTTCGCCGTCTACTAAAGGAAAATCAGAAATATGGAAAAAGATTTCGCCTTCAGAAGAAGAAATAAACCCATAACCTTTGTCCGCATTATATTGCTTCACTTTTCCGTGATAATACTCTTGCTTCATGACAGTCGCTCTATTTTTAAATTCATTACGTCAGTATATAAAAAAAGAGACCTTCAATCTTCCTTTAAAAACAATCTGACTGGATTTTGTCTCTTTTATTCTATTATAAGTGTTTAGAAATTAGTCTTTTTGTACACTACCAAAAATTTTATCGCCTGCATCTCCCAAGCCTGGGAAAATATAGCCTTCTTTATCCAAACCCTGATCAATCGAAGCCGTGTAAATTTGCACATCAGGATGTGCTGCTTCAACTTTTGCCACGCCTTCGGGTGCTGCAACTAACACCATCACACGAATATCTTTGCAACCACTGGCTTTTAAAACATCAATGGCAGCAATCAAAGAATTGCCTGTTGCTAACATCGGGTCAATGATCATGGCTATACGATTCGCCACATCAGGCACTAATTTTTTATAATAAGTCCGTACTTCCAACGTCGCTTCATCTCGCTCTAAACCTAACACACTGACTTTTGCGCTTGGAATTAAATTCAACACACCTTCCAACATGCCAATACCTGCACGTAGAATCGGAACAATGGTGATCTTTTTCCCTGCAATACGCTGCGTTTTAACTTTACCAGCCCAGCCATCCACTTCTTGGTCTACCATGGCTAAGTCTTTGGTTGCCTCATACGTGAGGAGCATGGTGACTTCTTGTGCCAATTCACGAAAGTTTTTGGTACTTATATCGCAACGCCGCAACAAACCCAGTTTGTGTTGAATGAGTGGATGCCGAATTTCTTGAATTGACACGAGCAAGTCCCTAAGCCATATAAATCTTTTATCAATTATAAATGGTTTTTTACTAATCAATAAAAAAAGCCCCCAATTTTTGGAGGCTTTTTTGTATCGGTTTTCTTATTGTTGCTGTTGTTGAGACAACATATAGTGCAATGGAGAAAGAATCTCAGACTTAAGTGCTAAGTTAATCATTGGGTCTGGGTAAATACCCAAGAACAACACCAATAATGCAGCACCAAGAACCATAATCCCGCCCACTTGTGTACCCCAATGTGCATCAGCATCAATACGAGGTACGTCTGGTGGCGTCATATACATGACCACCATCACCCGTAGGTAATAATACAAACCGATACCGCTTCCTACCACGATCATTGCTGCCAAGAACCAATGGTGAGTTGTTACTGCCGCCATCACCACAAGGAATTTACCAATGAAACCCGCAGTTAAAGGAATACCCGCCAAAGACAACATCATCACGGTTAAGGTCGCAGTTAAAACAGGACGACGCCAAAACAAACCACGATAATCTGCAAGACTTTGCGCTTCATCAACATTGTTATATGGACTCGACATTAACGCGACTGCACCAAATGCACCGATCGTTGTCAACGTATAAGTAATCACATAAACAGTGACGCTGCCTAAGCTCGCATAGGTCATGCTAATTAAAGCAATAAGCAAATAACCAAAATGTGCGATTGATGAATAACCGAGAATACGTTTCAAGTTAACTTGGCGTACTGCCAGTAAGTTACCGACTAAAATCGACATTGCCGCAATGATGGTTAAAATCGTGATTAACGATTCAACTAAAATTGCGCCAGAAGTCAGCATGTAACGAACGAATAAACCAATGGTCGCTACTTTCGCTGCGGTCGCCAAAAAGGTTGCCATCGGTGCTGGTGCACCTGCATAGACATCTGGCGTCCATTTATGGAACGGCGCAAGTGATAGTTTGAATGCTACGGCAAAAATAATTAAAGCCAAGCCCATCAATACCATTGGCTGTTTGATCGCAGTAAACAAGGCTTGAACAGAATCGTAGAATGATAATGAACCTGTATAGGCATAAATATACGCCATACCCATCAATAACATCGCAGATGCAGTCGCTGAAAGTACCAGATATTTAATCCCGGCTTCCAGTGACTGACTACGTTGATAGGTATATGCCAACATGCCGTAAACTGGAATCGACATTAACTCTAGGCTAATAAAGAATGACGCGTAATGAGAACTCGCAACTAACAGCATTGCCCCTGCGACTGAACAGAGCAGCAGAATGTACAGTTCTTCACGGTTATCTTTATAGGTTTCAATATAAGCATGTGACAAGGTACAGCACGCCAATGCAGCAACTAGAATCAAGAATTGATAGAGCATGGTAAACGGATCGACCATGAACATATTCATGACATTCATTGGTGCAAAATGACCACTTAACGCTGTATAGGCGATATAAATCACCGATAGGTTTAAACCAATCACTGACGTGGTCGCCACAAGGTTGTGATTACGTTTAATTGCAATCAACAACATCACCACAACCGCAGTCAACGCCACGATCAACACAGGGATCAGCGGCATTAGCTCAGAATAAGAAAGTGTGAAGTTCATGTTTATTGCATCTCCACAGGTTCAAGTTGAGTTGTCGCCTGTTGTACGGTATCGACAACTTCGTTTACTGGCATATAACTATTGACCAACCACTGCATGCTTGAATGTGACATATCTAAGAAGGTCTGCGGGTAAAGTCCTAACCACAGCAGACCAATTGCACAAATCATCAAAATACCGACTTCACGCGCAGATAAATCTTTCAACGGACTGGTGTAATGATGCTGTTGTTCAGGATTTGGTTCACCAAACAGTGCTTTGTGGATCAAGATCAGACCATACAAGCCTGCTAATACCAAACTCGCTGCTGCAATAATGGTCGCCGCAGGATAGACATTAAATGAACCCATCAAGATTAGGAATTCACCGATAAAGTTACCTAAACCGGGAACGCCAACCAATGCCGCAACAAAGAACATTAAGAAGAATGGTAGATATTCGAGCTGACCACGCAAACCACCCATTAAACGCAAATCACGGGTATGTAAACGCTCATACACTTGACCCGACATAATGAACAATGCAGCAGATGATAAGCCATGCGCTAACATCATGATCATTAAGCCTTGGAAGGTCAGAATATTACCTGCATAAATCGCCAGTAAGATGAAACCCATGTGCGAAATAGAGGTATACGCCAACAAACGCTTCATGTCGGTCTGTTGATACGCAAGGAATGCACCGTAGAAAATACCAATCAAACCTAAAACAATCGCAATATCCGCAAATTGTGCCGATGCTGCTGGAAAGAATGGAATCACAAAACGGAGCAAACCATAGGCTGCTGTTTTAATCAAAATACCAGCCAAGTCGACAGAACCCGCAGTCGGTGCTTGCGCATGTGCGTCAGGCAACCAACCGTGTAATGGAAATACGGGTAACTTCACGGCAAAACCAACGAAGAAGCACAGCATAAAACCGTAAGCGACTTCAGGTGGTAAATGATTTGCCACTGCTAGTAAATAGCCATAATCAAATGCGATCATGCCTGTCATGGTGTATCCATAGACCACAAGGCCTAAGATACCAATCAACATGATCAAACCCGCAATTTGGGTATATAAGAAAAATTTGGTTGCTGCGTAAACGCGTGAACGACCGTTCGAGCCTGAATGCCCCCATAACGCAATCAAGAAATAGATTGGTACGAGCATCATCTCCCAGAAGAAGAAGAACAAGAATAAGTCAATCGCCAAGAATACACCGATGACCCCACCCAAACTCCAAAGTAAGTTTAAGTGGAAGAAGCCAACATTCTTTTGGATTTCACCCCATGAACAACCGACTGCAAGCACACCCAATAATGCGGTGAGCAGTACCATCATCAGGGATAAACCATCAATCGCGAGATGAATGCTAATGCCTAAGGTTTGAATCCAAGGCAATTGAAATTCTGCTGCCCAAGTCGGTACTTTGCCGCCTAGCTCAAAAGTGAATGTACCACTGTGCCAAAGCATCAAACCTAAAACGAAGGTAATCAGCATCCCGAAAAGAGCAATCCAACGCGGTAATTGTTGATCAAATTTATCAACCAACCAACAAATAAAACCAGCAATGAAAGGAACTAAAATCAGTGCGGGTAAAATT
>JAVXBC010000086.1:0-11829 GCA_036660195.1 Acinetobacter sp. | reverse complement strand
TATTCCGCACCAACTAACCAACCTTGTGCATCATCAATATTGGCTGCCGCAGCAGCATTACCTAAAGCCTTTTCTACTTCAGAAGTTTGGTACAGTGCTTTTAACGCCAAGCCTTGTACTGGATTCACTCGACCGATCACACGTAGTGTGTTTGCAGCTGCAAATACTGAACCACCTGCCACAGCTTTATCCGTCGCGTTTAAAAATCCACGTCCTAAAAAGTTACTTGGAATGGCTTTGTCGTAACCAATACCCGCAACCAATAACGGACTTTCAAAACTTGCCGATGCTGACCAAGAATCTCCTAAGCCACGCCCTTCAACTTTCGAAACACCTGCTTTACTGTTATCAATTCCAGTGGCTTCACCTGTGGCTAACAACGCATTCACTTTAATTGCACCATCTAAAACGGGTACTTTTACCGCAGGTGATTCATAAACCACCACATTGCTAATACGGTTTTCACCGGTAAAAATACCGCCAACATCGGCTTTATTTGCCACATAGTTATTAAAGGTATCGACTGAACTTGAAAGTTGTTTAAGGGGGGTATCGTATGCACCAATTTTAACGGTACCTAATTTGCTGTCTTTTAATCCGACAAAACGGTTACGCTGCGACCAATCGGTGCTATCGCCATCTGCACTGAGTCCCCATTCAATGCCATAGACTGCGCTTAATCGATCAGTCAGTTTTTCATCACCTTTCACCCCAATCAATGAGCTATTTGAGCTAATTTCAACCACATCTTTGTTGGCTTTCGTGGCATTTTTTTCTGGAAGATAATCAATGCTGGCATCAATTTCGCCGTACAGTGTTGGTGCTGCAAAAGTTGTTGTTGCAAGCAAACCCAAGACTGCTGCTGTTACAAGTTTAAGTTTCATCGTTTACATCCTCGCTTAATTTGTAACAAATCCTACACATTACGCTTATATGACAAAACGATTAAAATCTTATTTATTTATTCTATTTTTGACTAAAGATTATTCTTGTACACACCAAAAATTTATGTAATCAACTAATCGAAAGCTTTCTTAAATAAAATTAATAGTTATATAAATCAATTTATTATCCAACAAATACTGATGGATCAAATTTAATTAAATTGAGCTAAGAAAATTAAAATGACACTTTTAAAGATATTGAATTTTGTGCTGAAAAATATGCTCAAAATATATAATTATTTCCAAGTGATGAAAATCGAGAGCAAATTTGTAATCTTAATAAGCCGTCATGCCATCTTATTTTTCCAGAAAAAGATCGGGGCTAAGCATAAAATTGCGATTGAACAAATCAGGCTTAAATAAGAATAATACCCCAGTACATCAGCAATCACGCCACTGCCTAAATACAGCACACCGCTGACAGTCGCCATAATTGAGACCTGCAAGGTGAAATCTGTACCTGCGTAATGTTTACGACTATATTGCATAATGAGCGTCAACATCACCACCAAAAGCATGGCAGAACAGGCATCTTCAAAAGCATTTACGCCATATAACCACATGGGTACGGTTTGAAGTTGATTTTCATAGCGATAAGCGAGGAAAACATATCCCACTAAACTGATAATTTTTAGAATAGAAAATAGAATTAAACTGTTTGCTCTGGAAAAAAATCGTAGTAACAAGCCTGCCAAAGCAGCACCAAATAAAGCTGCCACAGCCCCAAACATGGTGATATACACCCCAATTTGAGTGAAATTCAGTCCCATATCGACCATCAACGGTTTGAGTAAGGGCCCTGCCAAACCATCCGCCACTTTAAAGCTGATGAGTACCATCAACCACGTTTTTAATTCCGCCGATGAGTTGAAATAATTGAAATATTGTCTAATCGCTTGCGTGAATGAAATGCCAGCTTGATGTTCATTTAGCGTGTTTTTTGAATGATTGGGTTCTCGATAAAACAAAATAGGCAACAGATTTAAAAAAACTAACAATGCCAATGCAAGAAACGTGGTTTGCCAATGTAACCAATCCAAGCACCAAAGCACTGCCCCACCACCAACAATAAAACCAAGCCTTGAGCCAATCACTTGAAAAGTATTGCCCCAATGTTGCTGATCACCTTTGAGCAGGTTGACCGCCAAAGCATCGGTGGCGATATCTTGCGTTGCACCTGTTAAATTTAATAACAGTAATAAGCTAAAGAAAACCAATAAATACTGCGGTTGATCTAAATCTTGAATAGGGAAAAAAGACAAGATGACCAAAATGATCACGCTACAGAATTGAGTCGGAACAATCCAACTGCGGTAGTGCCCTGAATAAATCTCCCTATATCCCTCTTTTCCAAAGAGGGACTTATAAGGCAAGGAATAACGATCAACATAAGCTGCCCAAAAGATCTTGATTGACCACGGCAACATCAATAAACCAAAGCCACCAATATGCGCTAGAGACACACCTTGCGCCCTTAAAATCACAGGTAAAGCATGGGTCATAAATCCAACAGGTAAACCTTGCGCCCAATAGAGAGAAAACAACAAGACATAGAGCGTTCGGCTATTCGGCATTGAAATTTTTCTACATCAAAATATGGTGGATGAACTGTATCCATTTTGCTCAAATTTTAAAAGATGAACATTATTTTTTGCCAATGCAGTGCTCGCGCCATCGGTTTATGATCAAAATATGAGGTCAAAGATTATAATCTTTATGTCACAGCATTTTCCCGCTTTACCCGAACAAGTTCCGCAACGTGGTACTGCGTTGAGTCGGCTGTTTTGTCAAAAATTATTCTTTGCGCATGGTTGGAAAGTTTCAGGGGAAATCCCCAATTTAGCTAAAGCCGTCGCCATTGTCTCTCCACACACTTCAAATGTTGATGCGTGGTATGGTTTTTTAGCCATTGGTGCATTGGGGCTAAAAATAACGGTACTCGGCAAAGATAACCTATTTAAACCGCCGTTCAGACCCTTTTTAAACTGGGTCGGGATTATTCCAGTGCATCGTGATAGCGCGCATGGACTGACCCACGAGGTCGTTACCACCATTCAACAAACCGATAAAATTTGGATTGGTATGGCACCCGAAGGCACACGTAAACATGCCCCAAAGCTAAAAAGTGGCTTTTATCACATTGCCTATGATGCAGGTATTCCAATCGTCATGTTTGCCTTTGATTATGAACGCAAAACAATTCATTGCTTAGGCACATTCCATCCCACAGGTGATTACGATGTTGATTTAGATAAAATCATGCAACGCTATGTAGGGCATTTTTCACCGAAAAATCCAGATTGGTTAGCCGAACCCTTACAAAAACTAATAAAAAATAGATAGATAATTCAAGCTAAACCTGTTTTTATGTGCCCATCTTTTGCTCTATTTTTCTGCATCTTTTATGAATATTGCTCGACTGTCTTGCTTGGCACTACTTGCTTTTACATTAAGTGGTTGTGACCAAACTGCGAAGAAAACACCAGCTATCACAACCATCAAAGCTCGTGAACCTATAATTGCCATTGCACTCGGTGGTGGCGGTGCCAAAGGTTTCTCGCATATTGGTGTGATTAAAGTTTTGGAGTCACACGGTATTAAAGCCAAAATTGTGACGGGTACCAGTGCAGGAAGTTTTGTCGGCAGTATTTACGCCAGTGGTAAAACACCGTTCCAAATGCAAGATATCGCTTTAAAATTACAAGAGTCTGATATTCGTGATCTAACCTTGAATAGTCAGGGCTTTATTTTAGGACAAAAACTGCAAAACTACGTCAATGCTCAGGTGGGTAATAAACCAATTGAGAAATTCCCGATTCGTTTTGCTGCTGTCGCCACGCGTTTGGATAATGGAAGAAAAGCCGAATTTATTAAAGGTAATGCAGGTCAAGCCGTACGTGCATCTTGTAGTATTCCAAACGTTTTTGTTCCTGCTGCTATTGGTAATACTAAATATGTCGATGGCGGTTTAGTCAGTCCAATCCCTGTTAAAACAGCCAGAGATATGGGTGCTGATATTGTGATTGCTGTGGATATTTCTGCTCGCCCGACAGGTGATAAACCCCTCGGCATGTGGGGATTACTGGATCAAACCATTAACATTATGGGGCAACAGAGTATTAACGAAGAACTGAATCAAGCGACTGTAGTCATTCAACCCAAAGTCGGGCATTTAGGCGTTCTCGATTTGAAATCGAGCAATCAGGCGATTTTGGAAGGTGAAAAAGCGGCACAGGCGAAAATCACCGCTATTCAAAATGCGATTAGCACCTTTAAGCGATCTCCTGCTGCTTTTAAACCTGCCCCAAAAGCCAAAATCTAAATTAATAATCTTTTTCATATTCATCAAGATAATGATCTGCTACAGTGTCAAAAGTGAGTATTTTTTCACCTTTGACACTTTTATTATTCGAGCAAATCTATGGAATTTATCGTTGAGCCATGGCACTGGCTTGTATTAGGAATTTTACTGATTCTTTCTGAATTAGTTTTGACTGCTTTTGCCGCCTTATGGTTTGGTGTCGCAGCAATTATGGTCGCTATTTTACTGTGGCTTTTCCCGATGATGGGCTTTACCACTCAAGTGATTACTTGGGGCATTTTATCTATTTTATGCACCGTACTTTGGTTCAAATTTATTAAACCATTATCGATTGATAAAACCAAAGCAGGTTTATCGCGTGAAGCGACGATTGGTCAAGTCGGCATGGTCATCCAAACTGGAATGGATCATGGGCAAATAGTGGTTCGTTTCCCGATGCCACTTTTGGGTTCAGATGAATGGAATTGTCGCTGTAGCGTTCCCGTAAAAGTGGGGGATCGTGTTCGCGTTATTGATATTTTGGGGAATGATTTAATCGTTCATCCACATAGCAGTTCTTAAACATAAAGAGGGGTTTCCATGTCAGTGGGTAATATTGTTGTCTTAGCTATTTTAGCTGTTATTGGCATCACGATTTTTAAAGGGGTGCGTATTGTTCCTCAAGGCTATAAATGGATCGTGCAGCGTTTGGGTAAATACCATAACACTTTAGGTCCAGGTCTTAATTTCGTGATTCCTTATGTCGATGAAGTGGCGTATAAAGTCACCACCAAAGATATTGTGATGGATATTCCATCGCAAGAAGTCATCTCAAAAGACAATGCGGTGTTAGTGATGAATGCCGTGGCGTATATCAACCTAACCACGCCTGAAAAAGCTGTGTACGGGATTGAAAATTATAGTTTTGCGATTCAAAACTTGGTTCAAACTTCACTGCGCTCAATCGTGGGGGAAATGGACTTGGATGATGCGCTGTCTTCTCGTGATCATATCAAAGCGAAATTAAAAGCTGCGATTTCTGATGATATTGCAGACTGGGGTATCACGCTAAAAACTGTTGAAATTCAAGATATTCAACCGTCACCAACCATGCAATCTGCGATGGAAGCACAAGCTGCGGCTGAACGTCAACGTCGTGCAACCGTAACTAAAGCGGATGGTGAAAAACAAGCAGCGATTTTAGAAGCAGATGGTCGTTTAGAAGCGTCTCGTCGTGATGCAGAAGCGCAAGTGGTGTTAGCTGAATCTTCTCAACGTGCCATTGAAATGGTCACCAGTGCGGTGGGCGATAAAGAAATCCCTGTGGCGTACTTACTCGGTGAGCAATATGTCAAAGCGATGCAGGATTTATCTAAATCAAGTAATGCAAAAACAGTGGTATTGCCAGCTGATGTGATGAATGCGATTCGCGGCATTATGGGTAAACACTAAACCTAGTTTCGATAAAATAAAGCAGCGTTTTCGCTGCTTTATTTTTGAGCCTACTTCATGGATTCCGAAGTCAGGTAAGAATCAACTTTTCCGTGCCAATAAAAACTGGGCAATCTCCGTCAGTTCCTTCGCATCATCACCAAAATACGCCAAAGCCTCAAAAGCTTGATCATGCAAGGTTTGTGCATAGGTCTGTGCTTGCGCCAAACCCATCAATGCGGGATAGGTCGATTTTTGCACTTGCTGATCTTTACCTGCGGTTTTGCCTAAGATTTCGGTGCTGGCGGTAATATCTAAAATATCGTCTTGAACTTGAAATGCCAGACCAATACTTTGCCCAAACTGGCGTAGTTTTGGAATCGCCTGATCTTTGCCCGCAAAAATCGTCACCGCACCCATCATAATCGCCGCTTGAATCAACGCACCTGTTTTATTGCGATGAATATTTTCCAATTCAGTTTGATCGACCTGTTTACCTTCAGCTTGTAAATCCAACACCTGACCACTGACCATTTTTGAACTGGAGGTAGCTAAAATCTGCATTTGCTTCAACACAATTGCAGCATCTGTTCCCTGCCCTTGCTCATCAAACAAACGACTACCCAAAACTTCAAATGCCATCGACTGTAAAATATCACCTGCCAATAAAGCAGTATCTTCACCAAATGCCACATGACAGGTCGGCTGACCACGGCGCAGTAAATCATTATCCATACAAGGCAAATCATCGTGCGCCAATGAATAGCAATGAATCAGCTCAACCGCAACCGCTGCACGGCGCGCTGCGGCAAAATTAGAATTTTGTTGTAATGCAGCCGTTGCATAACATAAGGCTGGGCGAACACGCTTCCCCCCGAGCATTACTGCATGGTGAACAGCTGATTTCAGTGGTTCTGGAAGTGAGAATGCAGCTAAGGCAGTCAATAAATCTTGTTGAATACGTTGTTGAGCTTGTTTTAAGACATCCGCATTAACTTGAGAAATAGATGACACAATCGCCTCACAAAAAGCTGAGTAGGTATAAAGATAAAATGACTAGAATGGTTCGAATCGCACCAACATCATAGCATCACAATTCAACCGAAGTCTCTCTTTTCAAAAGAGAGACTCGATGTGATTTTTAGAAACTATCTGCGGGTACACGTACCCAACCTTCCATCAATACACGTGCACTACGACTCATGATGGCTTTTTTCACTGACCATTTACCATCAATCAATTCAGCCTGTGCACCGACACGCAACGTGCCAGATGGATGACCAAAGCGAACTGCTTCACGCTCACCACCACCTGTGGCTAGATTCACTAAAGTACCAGGAATCGCAGCGGCTGTGCCAATCGCTACAGCAGCAGTCCCCATCATCGCATGGTGTAATTTACCCATCGACAACGCACGAACCAATAAATCGACATCAGCAACATCTACTGTTTTACCACTTGAAGATGCGTAGCTTTTCGGTGCTGAAACAAAGGCTATTTTGGGCGTATGTTGACGTGCTGCTGCTTCTGAAATGTCTTTAATCAAGCCCATCTGTACTGCACCATAGGCACGGATTTTTTCAAAACGCGCCAAAGCTGCTGTATCCGAATTGATATGATCTTGTAATTCTGTGCCTTGATACCCAATCTCTCCTGCATTAAGGAAGATGGTTGGAATCCCTGCATTGATAAACGTGGCTTGAAATGTGCCGACATCGGGAACGACCAATTGATCAACCACATTTCCTGTCGGGAACATATCACCGCCCTCTTCCCCATCATCGGCAGGGTCAAGAAATTCAATTTGTACTTCTGCGGCGGGAAAAGTCACACCATCTAGCTCAAAATCACCTGTTTCTTGCACCTGACCATTGCTTACAGGCACGTGTGCAATAATGGTTTTTTGAATATTTTTCTGCCAAATTCGTACTGTACAGATGCCATTTTCAGGAATTCGATCAGCATCCACCAAACCATTGGAAATCGCGAATGAACCCACAGCTGCGGTTAAGTTGCCACAATTGCCACTCCAATCCACCACGGCTTGATCAATCGAGACCTGTCCAAACAAATAATCAACATCGTGATTTGGCTGTGAACTTTTCGCCAAAATGAC
Organism: Acinetobacter sp.; assembly: GCA_036660195.1. Classification (GTDB taxonomy): domain Bacteria; phylum Pseudomonadota; class Gammaproteobacteria; order Pseudomonadales; family Moraxellaceae; genus Acinetobacter. Next base: position 4,037 of record JAVXBC010000086.1, on the reverse strand, counting down.
CGTTTTACTAGTGCTCGATGTCGCACCGCCCATGCCATCAATCTGTTTGCCATAAGGGTCGGGACTACCAATTACACGCAATAAGAGTTGATCACGTGCTTTGCCTGCAACTTGTGCCGTTTCAGGTAAATCATCCAGTTTGAAAAATACCCCTTTACTGGTACCACCACGAATATAAGTGGCTGGAATTTTAATCTGTGGCACTGAGCTCATGTCAAATTGTTCCTTGATTGGTTTTTTGCTGCAAATAACGCTGAGTTTAAGGCCACAGCTCAAGAAGCACAAATCGTACATTCAATTTTTAGCGTCGAATGAAAAGAAATAAAATAAGCTCTGGTTAATATCTATACATTTAAAGGCTTTCAAGCATAGCGAAAGAATGAAAGTAGAACGGTTTTCATACCAAAAAATACCACCTATTATTTATCGAATGATAAAATGTTGAATTAAAATAACATTTACAAACAAAACTTTACCTATCCAGATCATGCGATTGACTAGGTTAAAACCCTACAATCTATTAGAATAATTTCTATATTTCTGTTGAGTTTCGCCTCTTGAATAACGATTCCTCTCAACTCCAGCGCGGGTTAAAAAACCGCCACATTCAACTCATCGCCATGGGTGGCGCGATTGGTACGGGCTTATTTTTAGGCTCAGCGCACGTCATCCAATCTGCTGGGCCTTCTATTATCTTGGGCTATGCAATTGGCGGATTTATTGTTTTTCTAATTATGCGCCAACTCGGTGAAATGATCGTCCATGAACCTGTTGCAGGTTCTTTTAGTCATTTTGCCAATAAATATTGGGGGAAATTTCCAGGTTTTCTGACGGGTTGGAATTACTGGATTTTATACATTTTAGTCGCGATGACAGAACTCACAGCCGTGGCAAAATATATTAATTATTGGTGGCCCGAAATTCCAAACTGGATATCCGTATTATTTTTCTTTGTGGTCATTACATTAATTAATCTTGCGAATGTGAAGTTCTATGGCGAATCTGAATTTTGGCTATCAATCATTAAAGTCACCGCCATTATTGCCATGATTGTATTTGGTATTTATCTCGTTTTAACTGCCGAGCCGACATCAACCACCTCTTTTTCCAATTTATGGACACATGGAGGCTTCTTTCCAAACGGATTTGATGGCTTATTTTACATGCTCGCATTCCTGATGTTTGGATTCGGAGGAATCGAATTGGTTGGCATGGCAGCGGCCGAAGCCAAAGATCCTGTTAAAACCATTCCAAAAGCAATTAATCAGGTCGTTCCGCGTATTTTAATTTTTTATGTCGGATCAATGATCATTCTTTTATCGTTGGTGCCTTGGAATCAAATTAATTTGGGCGGTTTAGATAAAAGTCCTTTCGTGATGGTGTTTAGTCTAATTGGAATTGCATGGGCAGCACATTTAGTCAATTTCATTATTTTAACCGCCGCACTTTCTGTGTATAACAGTGGCATGTATGCCAATAGTCGTATGCTTTACGGCTTAGCAATGCAAGGAAATGCACCTCAAATTTTTAGCAAAACCAATAAGCATGGGGTGCCTATTCCAGCCGTCTTATTTTCAGCATTCCTCATTTTAGGCTGTGTGCCACTCAATTATATTGCACCTGAGGAGGCCTTAGGTCATCTCATGTATATTGTCGTAGGTGCTTTGGTTTTGAACTGGTTGATGATTACCTTAACCCATTTAAAATTTAAACGCGCGCTGAAACTCACACAACAACGCAGTCAGTACCCTGCTCTTTGGGCACCGTTTGGCAATATTGTTGTGATTATTTTTATTGGCGCTGTTCTCTACATTATGTGGGTACAGGGTTTTAAAGAATCGGTATTGATGATTCCAATTTGGATAACGTTGATGTTAGTGCTTTTTGATTTTTTAAATCCTAAATCTATCGACTCGATTAAAGAGACAAACGACTAATTGAATTATAAAAAGTGGTTGCCATTGCATCCACTTTTTTGTTTATAATCATAAAATTATACGCTTATAGCTTAACTGGATAGAGCAGTTGCCTCCTAAGCGACCGACGTGGGTTCGAGTCCCGCTGAGCGTACCATTTTATGGTTTATTTTGATCTACAATATTCCAAATAAATATAAAAAATTCATGAAATTCAATATTTTGATAAAAACAACATCTAAATAAGTCTATGAAATTCCAAGTTAATACCTATTTTTTACGGTAATTTTTACGGCAAGGTATATTATCGTAAAAATACCAAAAATCGTTATACCTCTAGCCGATACCAAAATTAAGACTATCGAGGCAGACTCTACAAAATTTCAGAAGCTTGCCGACGGTATGGTTTATTTTTGATAATCTCTAAAACTGGGGATAAGAGCTGGAAATTTGATTACTCACGTCCTTATACCAAAAAGAGAAATTCCTTAAGCTTTGGTTCATACCCTACAATATCCTTAGCAGATGCAAGAATTAGACGTGAAGAAACCCGTACCCTTCTCGCTCAAAATATCGCCCCACATTCTGAAAAAATCAGAATTGAGAATGAGATATTGAATGCGCACAATAATACTTTTCAAAATATCGCAAATGAATGGATAGCAAAACACGACTTTGCTGAATCAACAATTAAAGGTCAACAATGTCTATTAGAAGTAATCAATGGGCATATTTGTATAATCCCAGTCCATGAAATTAAAGCTATGGATATCCTTCAATCAAGCTTTACGTCGCTTAGGCAATACGAGTGAACAAGCATGTGGACATGGTTTCCGTGCATCTGCAAGTAACATTTTAGAAGAAGTTTTAGAATTTCCGATTGAACTGATTGAGCAACAGCTTGCCCATTAGGTAAAAGATATGCATGGTCGCGCTTATAACCGTACTTAACATTTAGAGAAAAGAAAGGTGATAATACAAGCGTGGGCAAATTATTGTGATGAATTAAGATCCCCCTTAAATGATATGATCCATCAACTGACTATATCTTAAATAACAAATAGATCGAGAGATCGCTAGCAAATGACCTCTCAATATTGGTACTTTATTCAGTAATAAGTATTTAGTGACCAAGCCTCGACTCTAGAATAAATTAACTTTCATTTTATCTGTATAAAAATTAACAATACAGAATCAAGGCTTCCTCACTCATACCACTAGGTCATTTTTGTCTGCTATTTCGATACCGCATTCACAGCTTCAAGAATCACGTTCGCCACTGCTTTGGGTTGAGAAATCTGTGCGGTATGACCTGCTTGCAATGTTGTTACGTGCGCTGAGATTTTCTTTGCCATTGCCACCTGTGCAGCAGGTTGCAGCATATAATCTTGCTGACTCACGACATACCATGACGGTTTTGTCTTCCATGCCGCTACAGTCACCTTTTCTTCAAAGTTTTTACTGTTCGTTGGGGTTTGTGTAGCAAACATTAAGCGCGTTTGTTTTGCAGCAACATCTGGTGCAAGATGCTTCTGAACACCTTCTAAGCTTAATGTTACAAATCCATCTTTATCTGCTACAAGATGACTAAAACCTGATGGCGTCGGATAATCTTTCGAAACATCAACCACAGATTGACCTTCAGATGGTGCAAATGCTGCAACATATACCAATGCTTTGACTTTATCCTGTTGACCAACCTGAGTGATTGGAATACCGCCCCAAGAATGTCCAACGAGAACCACAGGACCTTTCTGCATATCTAAAACACGTTGTGTCGCCTTCACATCATCAGCTAATGAACTCAATGGATTTTGTACAGCAACGACATTGACACCTTTGTCTTGTAATAAAGGAATGACTTTGCTCCATGCCGAACCATCAGAAAATGCACCATGAACCAGTACCACCGTTGGTTTTTGAGTTTCCGCAGCAAATGTAGAACTGATTGTAGCCACACCCAAAATCGTGGTCGCAATAGCAGCTTTTATCATTGATTTCATCTCATTTCCTTCAAAGTAGGTTGGCAATTAGCCAGTTATATTTGATATGAACACTTTATATTTGAAATAAATTCGCTTCAACTATCAAAAAACCCCAACACTACATACAAAATATTTC
>JAVXBC010000085.1:0-11994 GCA_036660195.1 Acinetobacter sp. | reverse complement strand
AACTGATAAAAATTAAACCACTGATACGGCGCACGGCAACAATGCTGCTCTAATAAGGCGACGTAATGCTGTGTGATCTGTTGCATACTGCTTAAACGAGTTTTCCGAGGGAGGTCGATTTGATCGGCAATATAATGAATATGAACTTGGAACTTTTGCTCCACACGATAACAAAACACCGCTAAGACTGGCACTTTCAGCAAACTCGCTAGAATCCATGCCCCTTGAGGTAAATCGGCAGGCCCACCCAAGAATTGCACTGTTTGTACACGATTGGACTGCACAGGAACTCGATCTGCCGCGAGAATCACCCATTCGCCTTGCGCTAATTTTTCTTGTAAAAGCATCGCCGTCTCGATGCCTAATTCATCCACAGAAATTAAGTTTACTTCTGATTTTGAATTAATTTTCTTGAGGAATTGATTAAATTGCGACGCATGTTTTTGATAGACCAGTACATTAATCTTTTGTGGATGTTCCGATTTTAAGGCACGTAATAATTCGATATTGCCAAAATGCGACACTACAATAATTGCACCTTTTTGATAGTGCTGTTGGAAATTTTCATGACCAAATAATTGCAAATTTTGCTCAGGAATGTGTCCCAACCATCCTTCAATTTTGTCGAGAATACACTCCCCGAACTGCATAAAATGCGCATAGCTATTTGCCCACGTAGGCGTGGCTGAAAATGGTGATTTTGCGCCTGCAAACTGGTGTAAGCGTTGTAAATAATGCAATGATGCCTGACGTGCGGTAACAGCAAATAGCCAGTACCACATGATAATAAAATACAGCACGACACGACAGAGCCAACGCCCACCGCATCGGTAAAAACCAAGCATCAACATTAACGGTAGTAATCCCCCACGCTCTTTAAGATCGTGCCAAGTGTTGTGGGGAATTTGCTGCGGACTGCTCATCAGTCGGCCTTAAATTTACGCAGCAGTAATTGAGGCAATCGTTTTAGCATTTCAATAAATAAAGTCGCATGTGCCTTGCTTATACCAATATTGTCACGCCAGGCATCGAAATGTGAGATGCCATGTTCAGGATAAATCACAGGTGTCGGGACATTAATAAAGGGCACATCTTCCCATTTTAACCGAACCAGAATTTCACTATCAAAGCCCATACGTGGCTGAAATTTAGCTTTATTTAACACTGCAATGGTTGTATCTAAAGGATAGATGCGAAAGCCACACATGCTGTCTTTAATGTCAAAAGACAGGCTATTCACCCACACCCAAAAATGCGTTATATAACGACCATATAAGCGTTTTTTCGGTACAGACGCATCAAATATTGGCTGACCAATCACCATGGCTTCAGGCTGTTGTTGCGATAATTGGAAAAATTTCGCCACATCATCCCAATGGTGTTGCCCATCGGCATCCAGTTGTAAAGCATGCGTCATACCGATATGCGCAGCATAGCGCAACCCTGTAATCACCGCTTGCCCTTTGCCTTTATTTTCAACATGTTCGATTAAAGCCACTTGATCAAACTGCTGGTCGAGCTTGCGTAAAATTGCCGTACATTCAGCATGGCTGCCATCATTCACCAAAATAATAGGAAACTGAAACTGTTCCAAATGTTGAACCAAATCAGCCAGATAATGCGGATGATTATAAACAGGAATTACAATACTATATTTCGACATGCCCTAACTCCTGCGTATCTTGCACCGCAAATAATAAACGACCCGAAGCCAAAATTTGTTGGTCGGATGTCATTTCAAAACTGATTTTATGCTGCTTACGGCTTAATTTTAATTGCACAACCATATACGGACGTATGAGGTTTTGAAACTTCAATTGTTCAAAACCCTGACACCACGCTAAATCTGCCCATATATTTTTTGCATATTGCTGAATAAAACTAATTTGCCCAACGCCTGGATAAATTGGTTGATTCGGAAAATGTCCTTTAAAACATTCAAGTTCAGGCGGAAATTCCAAACTGAAATATTGGCTCTCTTGTTCTTGCCACTGGGACAATACGACAGGTTGTAACATCACTGAAAATAAAGCCTTTAAATAATTCTTATCGCGTTTGGATTGTGCATTCTGTGGAATTTGACTTAGAAACCGCCATTGACGTGGAATTGCGAGAGTTTCAAGCTGAAACTGGAGTTGTTGCTTAAGCTGTTTGACAAAAGCAACCTTGCCGATACTGATTAATTGCTGTTGAGCGGTTGCAGTCAATACCACAATACAGGCTAAAATTTGGCGATTTTGATGATCTAACAATAAAGTATGGCTTTGCTCAATTTCGAGCAAAGAGTTGATGCTATTTTCAATCGCATCCAAACTTAAACGCTTTTCTTCTAGTTTGACAATGCGGTCTAAACGACCTAACAGTTTAAACTGACACTGCGTTGAATCGCTCCACTCTGCGGCATCACCTGTCACAATCCAGCCCTGCTCACCTGCATGTTCACTTTGAACCATCAATTGCGTTGTTTCAGAAATTTGAATTTGAACATTACCAAATGCCGACCATGCAGCATCATCTTGATTACGATGGGCAATGCCCCCTGTTTCAGAACTTCCCAACACTTCAATAATTGGCACATTTAAATGCTGACGTACACCTGAATCAAGTTTACCGCCAGAACTAAACACCATTTCAGCCTGTTTTAGTGGTAAATCCTGCGTCCAACGTTTTAATAGTGCAGGACTTGAAACCACATAATTAAATAATTGATGCTTTGATAGCTGTTGCTGCACCTGAATAACTTCTTCTGGAAATGCCAGTTGCGCATTATAAAAACATCGACCTGTCGCAAGAGGCAATAGCAATTTAAATAACAAGCCATAAATATGCTGATGACTAACTGTGGCAATCGCGACGCTGTGTTCATGCAATTCAAAACTGCTTGCTAGTCCACCAACTTCATTTAATAACTGTTTTAAAGTCCGTTCTATTTTCTTCGGCTCGCCAGTTGAACCCGAAGTAAAAAAGCTAATGTGTGCATGATTTAGAAAATCATCATGGCTAATTTTATTAGCGAGTTCTTCATTCAAATCTGATACGAGAGATTGAGTAAGATTTTGACGACTTAAAAAATAAATCTGTTGCTGTGCCAATTGTTGTTCTAAATCTCGCACTCGATTCGGCGGTAAAATAATGTTTTTATTGGCAAGTAAGCCTGCAAAAAACAGCACGAGAAACTCATAGCTGTCCTGATGCCACAACGCCCATTCTGCTTGCTCTAAATCAGCAATTGCAACGGACTGTTCCAGCACATCTTGCCAAAAATGCGCATAAGAACGCGTTTGATTTTCTGCACCGATACAAAGTGCTTTGGCTAAATAAATATCGTTATAAAAATGTAGAGGCATCATTAGATATTGTTCTGATTTAAACGTTGATGACGTTTGCGCAAAATAAATTCCCCAACCAACAATGCACCAATCAACAGATAGGAAATAAAACCATTGTAGAGAACCCAAAGCTGCATTGAAGCAAAAACCGTAATCAGCGCGATGCTTGCATTACAAATAAAAAATACGCACCAAACCATGGTCACTTTTCGCGTCCATTGCACACCAGATTCAGGTAAATCTGGTTCAACTAACCGTGCAAACCGCTCAATCATTGACGGCGGTTTATACAGTGTTAAAGCAAAAATTGAGAGTGCCCCCAAACTCATCCCGACTGGATATAGTTTAAGCCAAGCATGGTCTTTCAAAATTAAACTGAGTCCACCGCAAAGAACTGCCAAAGCGGTCAAAGGTAGCAACGGGTCTTTTTTAGCACTGAAAAAACGGATTACGCCTAAACCGATCAACAATGCACTGACCCAAATTAAATGACCGTGTGACAAACTCCAGCCTACAATAAAGGGATACATCACAAATAATGTGATGATCACCCCTCTTAAAATGTGTTTCATTCAGCCGACATATTTTGAATGACAGTAATGACGTCTTGGACAGTACGAACCGCTTTAAAATCATCAGGTTCAACTTGTTTACCTGTTAATTCTTTAATTTTTATCACTAAATCGACTGCATCAATACTGTCTACATCCAAATCTTCATATAAATTTGAATCGAGTTGGATATCCTCAGGCTCAATCTCAAATAATTCCTGCATCCATTCTCTTAATTGTGCCAGCACTTGTTCTTGAGTTAACATGACCTACTCCTTACGCCGTTTGCTGTGCTTCAACCAAAGCAACAAGACTTTGAATTGATTTGAAATGTTGTTTGGTTTCATCTGATTCTGAGTTCAAATGAATGTTGTAACGTTTTTTTAGCGCTAAGCCTAACTCTAAGGCATCAATTGAATCTAAACCCAAACCATCACCAAACAGTGGCGCTTCGGTTTCAATATCGTTGATGCTAATGTCCTCAAGCGCGAGAACATCAATAATCATTTGCTTTAATTCATCAGCAAGATTGTTCATTTTTAGATAACTCATTTTTAAAAATTTGATAAAAACTTTGATTCAGTAAACGAACCTGCTTAGGGCTAATTTCTGAATCTCCTAGAATATTTTCGACTTCAATTGCATCCAACACGGTTATTTCAATATGAAAAGGTTTCGCTGGCACATGATACCACTTTTCATTTTTCGTTAAGGTCGATGGTGTACACCGAATCATGACAGGACGGATTGGGACATTGGCTCGCAGGGCAATATTTGCCGCACCTCGTTGAAATTCATTTAAATACTCGCCTTTTTCAGTTCGAGTTCCTTCAGGAAAAATCAATAAAGATGCCGCATCTTGCTCTTTTAAACGCGCCACACAATCATCGATAAATTGCTGTGAGCCTGCATTTAAAATATAACCTGCACTACGAACTGGACCACGAGTAAAAGGATTCGTCCATAACGATTGTTTTACGACACAATTCGCTTGTTGCATCAAGCCAATCATCACCACCACATCCACCAAAGTCGGATGATTGGCAATCACCAACTCTTGACGACTATTTTGTAATTTTTCCAGACCTTCAACGTGATAGCTCATAATGCCAAGCTGTACCATCATTTCGGTAAAGCCTTTAAAACTATATCGAATGACCTTCTGTGCACGTTGTTGGCGTAGCTCAGGATTGCGGCTACTTAGATTGACTAAGGGTGCAATGACCGTCGCAATACCAACCCCGCCCAAACCAAAACTGGCGAAACTGAAACCCGTCGCCGCTACACGCCAAACATAATTGGTTTTTTGCTTAATTTTATTTTGCTTTAGCATTTTTTCCATCTCGCAGAATGGTGCTCAACTTGGCTAGATTGCCAAAATTGATGAAACGCCAAACTTTCCATTGTTGCTGAATCAGTGGTGGATAATGCCTCAACACTTAAATTAGGCTGTTCCAAACTCACCAAAGCTGATAGTGCAAATGCTGGAAACTCGACAGCATCGCTATAAAGATTTGGTAAGGGTTGATCGTACGAAACCACAAGTACACGTATCGCTGGTGGATTTGATTTCAAAAAGGCATAAGCATCAATCAAAGCATCCGTCCAATCTGCACTCAAACTGGTTGAAGGCGTATCGTCTTGACATAAAATTGAATATAAGCCCGCAATGGCATTATGTACGGAAATCGAAAACTGCGTAGGTGATGGAGTTTGTTGATTTAAGACATCTTTTAAAATATCCAATGTTTTTTCTTCATCACCGTATTTTGAAACCCACACAATATAATCTGCACGCTCGCCATTTAAAGTGACCAAAGCACTATGAATCGCCATTTTTGCCAAGACCGACAAACGACGACGCTGCATCGCTGGAATAGCCTCTAATGCAGCATAATTTTGCTGAACATCGCTAAGCTGAAGCTCGGTGAGATGTAATTTAAACATGCAAGGCTAGTCCAAGTCGGCATAAAATATCGGATCAACAGCGATCAAACCGAGGCATTATAGCACTGGTACGAAATTTAACAAAAAATAATTTCACTTATATTTCAATATCTTAAACACAATTTTTATTAAACATTTGTTTTATTTTCTTTTATTATTAAATATAGCTTAATAAAATAAAAAACTATTAATCAAACGTATGAGTATCCATAAAAAAACCCAACTCATCGTTAGGTTTTTAAAATTGAAGATTTATTAACGCTTAAATCTTTTCTCAGCTTTCTTAAATTTCTGTACATAACGGCGTTTACGCGCTGCCACACGCTCATCAACCATCGACTTGCGACCTTCGAATGGATTTTCAGACGTTTTAAAATCAACACGAACAGGCGTACCTTCAAGTTTGTACACTTTACGGAATACGTTTTCTAAGTAACGGCGATAATCCGCAGGTGTTTTATCCACTTTATTACCATGAATAATAATGGTTGGCGGATTTTGCCCACCCATATGGGCATAGCGCATTTTAATCCGTTTACCACCAATCATTGGTGGCTGATGCGCTTCTGTTGCGTCATTGAGGATTTGCGTTAATTTGGCTGGTGAAACTTTTAAATGTGATGAATCAAATGCACGATGAATCGTTGGGTATAACTCCCCTACACCTGTACCATGTAATGCTGAGATTAAATGTACTTTCGCCCAAGGAATAAAATCAAAACGACGATCGACATCCAACTTACATTGTTTACGATCATATTCGGTCATGTTGTCCCATTTATTGATTGCAATGAGCATGGCACGACCTGCTTCAAGTGCATAACCAATTAAATGCAAATCTTGTTCAACCACACCTTCACGCGCATCAAGAACAACCACAATCACATGAGCATCTTTAATCGCTTGCAGCGTTTTTACGATTGAGAATTTCTCAATCATTTCTTCGACTTTACCTTTACGACGTACGCCTGCGGTATCAATCAAAGTATATTTCCGACCATCACGTTCAAATGGAATATAAATTGAGTCACGCGTTGTGCCTGGTTCATCAAATGCGACGACACGCTCTTCGCCCAATAGGCGATTGACCAGTGTTGATTTACCGACATTTGGACGACCAATAATCGCCAAGCGTAAACCAGTGTTTTTATCATGCTCTTCAGAGTTTTCATCTTCAGGCACTTCTGCCAAGACATCCTCAAGCATTTGCTGCACGCCACGCCCATGACTGGCTGCCACTTGCAAAGGTTCACCCATACCGAGTTTGTAGAACTCGACTAAAGCTGCTTCTGCATGTACGCCATCGACTTTATTGGCAACCAAATAAACTTTTTTACCAAGCGTACGTATCTCACGAGCAATTTGCTCATCTGAAGCTAGCAAGCCCGCTCGAGCATCAACGACAAAGACTATAATATCCGCTTCATGGATGGCTGTTTTAGATTGCTCTGCCATGTACTCATCAATACCGCCTTCGCTTTCACCAATACCGCCTGTATCAACCACGATAAAAGATTTATTTTGAAAGACAGCATCACCGTATTTACGGTCACGGGTAAGACCCGCAAAATCGGCTACCAAAGCATCACGACTTTTCGTGATTTGATTAAATAGCGTTGATTTTCCGACGTTTGGACGACCAATGAGCGCAATAACGGGTTTCATAAAGTAACCTTAATTCAGACGAGCCAGCGTTGCTAACATCGTATCAGAAATAATATAGAAGATTGGTGGGTCAAATAACCCGAATAAAAATTCGGGGATTTGCATAAACAAATACCCCGATTTAGCTTGAATGAGCAACCACTGGTTTAAGATTTTAACACAAGCTCAGGCAAAATTAACGATTCTGCCAAATGCTCAGTGCACCTTTTCGGGTTGCAACATACAGTTGATTGTCAATTACACGTAACGAACGCACTTCGCCACTGGTCTTAGCGCGACCAATTAACTTACCTGTGGCTGGATCAATCAGATGGATGACGCCATCTAAATCACCAACGACAAGATTTTTCCCTAACATGACAGGGTTACTTAATTGACGATTTAATAAACTGTCATTTTTCCAAACTGATTCGCCTGTGCTCAAACTATAAGCATTCAATTTACCATCAACAGTGCTAATAAAGACTTTATCTTCAAACACTTCTGGACGATTGGTGCTGCTTGCATCTTCACTCCAAACTACACGTTGTGATGCCAAATCAGTTACCGTAACTTGCCCCTGAAAACTACTGGTCACCACGTATTGACCTGCAACCACTGGGTCACCATCAATATCAACTAAACGCTGAATATCTGAACGCCCTTCACTCATGGCAACACGGCGTTGGAAGCGCGGCACGCCACTAATCACATCAATTGCATAAATATAAGCATTGGCAGATGCAATCAATACGGTACGATCATCTAAACGCACTGGAGCAGCTTGACCACGTAAACTAAACTGTACGTTTGGTAGCTTATACGCCCAAACTTGTTGTCCAGATACAGTATCATGTGCAAATACAGTACCGTCGTTCGCTACGGTAATCACACGACCCGACTGAATCAATGATGGAGATAGAATTGCACCTGATAGCTGTGCAGTCCATTTTTTCTCACCCGTAGTCTGGTCTAAAGCAAATAATTGCCCTTTACGATTTCCGACAATCACAATTCCGTCACTTGCTTCTACGCCTGCAGTGAGTTCTTGTTTGCTGATTTTACTTTTCCAAAGGCGTTTTTTCGCTTGGTAAGCCGACACTTGACCATCAGGATCAATCGTAAAAATCACACCATTGTCGGTGTCGAGTTGCAAGCGTAACGCTTCGGCTTCATCGGTCGAAGACACACTTTGCGAAAAAACTTTATTCAATTTTTGCTGTTGGGTAATTTTCGGCAAAGGATTCGGTTTTGCTTCTTTGACTTTATTACTTGAACATCCAACCAATACCGCTGATGCAATCGCAATCGCTAACGGAAGTTTTAATTTATTCTGCATTAAGACTCATCCACTTTCGTTTCTAAAACAGGGCGTTCAATTTCAGGATCATCCACTAAAATACCCACGCTTTCGAGTTTAATTTGTAAAAGCTGACGCTCTTGTTTACGTTCGAGCAAACTATCCCATGCACTTTGGTAAGCTTTACGGGCAGAAGCAGAATCTTTTTTCGCAACAAAAATATCACCACGAAGTTCTTCAGCCGTTGCTTTAAACGCAGGCTCAGTCACAGCTTCTAAAGTTTTCAACGCTTCATCATATTTCTTTTGCGCCAATTGTGCATCCGCAAGGCGTAATTTTACAATCTGTAGCAAGCCTGCATCTTTGACTTTCGAATTTTCAACTTTCTTCAATGCTTTTTCAGCGGCAGCATAGTCATGTTTGTCGTATGCTAATTTTGCCAAAATGAATTGCGTTTGAACTGCTTGAACTGCATTGGCATCTTCTTTCACAATTTTGTCTGCAGCCTCAGAAACAGTCGCAAAAGCATTCGGTTGATTTGCTGTCGTTTTCACTTCATCCATCAATTTCTGTACTTTTGCAGTACGATTTTGCGCTTCAGCCAAACTCTTCTGTTGCCAGTATTCCCATCCGAAAAAGGCAATCAAGGCAATGAGAATTCCGCTAACCATTGCAGAACCATATTTTTTGGCAAACGACTTTATTTGGTCGAGTTGTTCTTCATCACTTAAACTCATGTGATTGTCCTTTTCCTCAATACTTACAGTTTATTGTTTAAATTTTTCGATAAAAAATGGCGTCAACTCAGTCAAAGCCACTTGTGTCTGCTCGCCTATTGCAAGTTGCTTCACTAACAGTTGTTGCGATTCCCATTCGCGCTCACCGAGAATAACAGCAAAAATTGCACCCGATTGATCTGCCTTTTTCATTTGGCTTTTCATGCTACCTTGAGAACCTGTTTTTAGGCGAACCGAACTGTTTTCAGCTTCTAACTGATCACGAATTTGTTCTGCCAAAACCAAAGCTTTGGCTTGGTATGCAGGTTCAGACAACAAGAAGATATCGCATTCACGAACTTCATTTTGCTGATCAATTTGCTCAAGCAAAAGTAGTAAACGTTCCATACCCATGGCAAAACCAACGGCAGGAACAGACTGATCTGCTTTACCTTTGAGCTGCCCAACCAATCCATCGTAACGACCACCTGCACAAACCGTACCTTGTGAACCCAACATGGTGGTTGTCCACTCAAATACAGTTTTGTTGTAGTAGTCCAAACCACGTACGAGTTTTTGGTTAATTACAAACTCAACCCCAGCATCGGTTAGATATTGCTGTAACTGTTGAAAATGATCGATTGAATCTTGTTTTAAGAAATCATGTAACTTCGGTGCATTTTCTAAAATCTTTTGCGTTGATTCACTTTTAGAGTCAAGGATACGCAACGGATTGGTGCTTAAACGGCGTTGCGAATCTTCATCCAAAGCATCTTTGTGCTGATTCAGATATTCAACCAAAGCCGCTCGATATTCAGCACGTTCATCAGTTTCGCCGAGCGTATTCAGTTCTAATTGAACTTTATCTGACACGCCCATCCGTTTCCACAAACGAGCCGTCATTAAAATAAGTTCTGCATCAATATCAGGCGTTGCGACACCAAAAGTTTCCACGCCAAATTGATGAAACTGGCGATAACGACCTTTTTGCGGCTTTTCATAACGAAACATCGAACCAACATACCAAACACGCGGTGTTGCACCACGTAAAAGATTATGTTCCAACATCGCACGCACACAGCCTGCTGTGCCTTCAGGTCGTAAAGTCAATGATTCAGGTGGATTACCCTTGTCGAAAAAAGTGTACATTTCTTTTTCAACAATATCGGTTGCATCACCAATTGCACGTTTGAACAAACCTGTTTGCTCTACGATTGGCAAACGAATTTGTTGATAGCCGTATGCATCCATTAAAGATGCGAGTTGTCGTTCTAAATTCCGCCAAGCCGCAGTTTGCGCTGGAAGAATGTCGTTAAAACCTTTAATTGCAACAATTGAACTCATTACTTACTCAAAAACTTGTGCGAATAATTTCTTTAGACTTTGCTTCTTCAATCTCTTGAACTCGCTGACGAACCATGCTTTCAATTTCATCAACCAATTGATTGGTGTCGATCAAATGGCTCTTTTCGCCATTGCGATAGACCAATGAACGTGGAGCTGCACCAACAATACCAATATCGGCTTCTTTGGCTTCACCCGGCCCATTTACTTTGCAGCCAATGACCGATAAATCCATTGGCGTGCGGATATCTTCTAAACGCGCTTCTAAATCTTGCATGACTTGAATCACGTTAAATTCTTGGCGTGAACAACTTGGACAAGCAATAAAGTTGATACCATTGGAACGTAAGCCCAACGATTTTAAGATATCGAAACCGATTTTGATTTCGTCTTCAGGTTCCGCCGCCAACGAAATTCGCATGGTATCGCCGATGCCTTCCATCAACAATCCACCAAGTGCGATCGCTGATTTCACAGTACCTGTACGGTAAATCCCTGCTTCGGTCACACCGAGATGCAGAGGATTATCAATCTGTTGCGATAATAAACGATAAGCATCCATGGTCAAAAACACATTCGATGCCTTAACGCTGACTTTAAACTCATGAAAATCTAGGCGATCCAAAATATCGATATGACGCATTGCCGATTCAAGCAAAGCTTGTCCTGTCGGCTCGCCATACTTTTTTTGGATATCTTTTTCCAGCGAACCTGCATTGACCCCGATACGAATCGAAATATCATTGTGCTTGGCTGCTGCAACGACTTCACGGACTTTTTTATCTGAACCGATATTGCCCGGATTAATCCGTAAGCAGTCTGCACCATAATCTGCAACGGCTAAAGCAATACGATGATCAAAATGAATATCCGCAACCAAAGGCACGGAAACGCGCTTGCGAATCGCACCAAAAGCTTCTGCGGCTTCCATTGACGGAACTGAAACACGCATGATGTCCGCACCTGCGTCTGCACAGCGTTGAATCTGTGCAACAGTTGCATCGACATCACAAGTTTCAGTATTGGTCATACTTTGAATACTAATCGGCGCATCACCACCGACATACACCGAACCAACACGAATTTTACGAGTTGGACGGCGTTTAATAGGATTCACAATCATCGTATAGCTCTACTCTTTGGCATTAACGAGACAAACGGAA
>JAVXBC010000084.1:0-12036 GCA_036660195.1 Acinetobacter sp. | reverse complement strand
CTACAGCAAGTCGCCTATTTTAAGTGATCTATCGCTATATTGCAAAAATGTTTTAATCCGTTTGCGATAACGGGTGCTGACAGCCTGAAATAAATAATGCACAATATGACAATTCTGATTTTCAATATCAGACTTACACCAAATAAAACTAAAAATTGCGAGAGTGAATCGTGAAGATTTTATCCACAAATACCTGTTATGTACCCGAAGATTTAAATCAAGTCATTCGCTCTAAGGACGAAGTTGCTGCCGAATTAGGCGGCATGACTGAAAAACAAATTCAAAAAATTTGGGAAAGTATTGAAAGTCTTTATAAAACAGGAAACTATCCTTTAATTACGATGTGTTTGCGTCGTAAAGGAGAAATTGTACTCAACCGTAGTATTGGTTATGCACAAGGTAACTCACCCGAAGGACTCTCTGCAGATGCCAAAATTGGCACGCCAGATACGCCGGTATGTTTATTTTCTGGATCAAAACTCATCACTGCTATGTTGATTCATATGTTGGATGAAAGCGGCGATTTAAATCTACTCGACCCGATTAGCTATTATCTGCCTGAATATGGCGTCAATGGTAAACGTCGTGCCACCATTTTCCATTTACTCTCGCATCGTGGCGGCATTCCACGGCTTGAGGGTGACATCACCCCTGAGCTGTTGTTTGATGAAAATGAAATCTTAAAGCGTCTTTGTGCGGCTAAACCTGTTTCTCCTTCGGGGACACATCTCGCCTATCATGCCGTTACCGCGGGTTATATACTGGGTGCCATTATCAAGCGGGTCACAGGACAAACTGCACGAGAGTTCCTCGCTGAAAAAATTGAAAAGCCAATGGGTCTTGACTATTTTAACTATGGTCTGAAACCTGAGTATCGTGATGATGTTGCTTTCAATTATGCAACAGGACTACACCCGAAACTGGGGACTGACCAATATTTGAACCGTGTGTTAGGCGGTGGGTTACAACTCGCAGTTGACGTAACCAACGACACGCGCTTCATGGACACGATTTGTCCTGCTGGGAATATTTACACCAGTGCTGAACAATCAGGTCGCTTTTATGAAATGCTCTTGAGTGGTGGGGAATATCAAGGCAAACAGATCATGAACCCCAAAACTGTCTTCCGCTCTACCTTGCCTACGTCGGGCTTGAGTATCGACCGTACCTTACTCGCCCCAATGCGTTATGCACTAGGGCCTATGCTCGGCAGTAATCCAGTCGGTTTATTTGGGCCAATGACGGGTCAAGCTTTTGGTCACTTAGGTTTCTCTAATATTTTATGTTGGGCAGACCCAGAACGTGACATTAGTGTGTCTATATTAACGACAGGTAAATCGGTTGTGGGGACACACTTGCCAGCACTTGCGAAAACACTTTATCAAATCTCAACCAACTGCCCGAGAATTCCGAAAAATCAACGTCGTTCACTGTTCGCAACCGATCGGTCTGAAAATAACCTCGTATAATTTCCACCATCCTTCGCGCACAAAAAAGCCCAAGTCAGACTTGGGCTCATGCGCGTAGGTGGTATTATTATAGTTTTAATTTATTATTATTTTTATAGTTTCTATTTCTAACATTTAAGCCCTCTGAATGTACTAACACATCCTTTTCTTTATTATTTCTCTTACACTTAGAGCATACTGCCTCTATACCGACTATTCTGTCAGGTTCAATTGTGAAGAAAAATAGCATTTCTCTTCTCTTTGTGTACGTTTAAGCGTACAGGTCTGTATAATAAATAACTTAATAATTAAAATTTATTGTCGGACAAATAAATTTCATTCGTTTGAGATATTGACATTATGACGCCATAAACAGCGTTCAATCGACCTATTTTAGTTAGATTGAATTGAGGAAAATAACGAGACTAGAATTCAAGATTACATTATTTTGAAATAGTGATTTATAGAAATAAAAAAGCCCTGTAGTCTCTCCCAAAACTACAAGGCTTAGCGGCTGTAAGTTTCCTCTTTTATGACTTACTTCACTGTAAGTTCGCTGTCATGTGACTTTATTATCATTGTTATGCGATTTGCCTCGCATTCCATGCTTGGCTCTTTGTGAAGCTATGATCTCAAAAAGTTACACTTGTCTCTAGCGTCAATTTCTCGAATCCGTGTAAGCTATTTCTTACAAAACACAGATTGTGAAGTATAGGTTTATAATCCAAATAAATTGATTTTTTGAACTAAACCACTGCGTCGAATCGTGCGTATTGTTAATGCCTGTTTTAGCGCTGTTTGATCGGCTAGAATACTGACCACTTTTTTAGCCCGCGTCACAGCTGTATAAATTAACTCCTGACTCAATAATTTTTCTGCTGAAGCATCTAAAACAATGGCGGTATGGCTAAATTCTGAACCTTGCGATTTATGAATGGTGAGTGCAAAAGCAGTTTGCATATTTCGCGGTAAGCGGTGGGCAGTAATCCATTGATTTAAACTTGGAAAAAACACTTCAAACTGTTGCGGCTGTTGATTACGGTGTTTAAAACAAATTCCAATATCACCGTTTGAAATCCCCAATTGATAGTCGTTATAGGTCATCATCACTGGACGACCTACATACCACTCCCCCACCGTTGTTTGTTTCAACTGACGATTAAACCACTGCTCAGCGTATTGATTGAGTTTTTCAATGCCAAGCGACCCATGACGGACTGCCGTCAAAATACGATATGCATCAAAAGATTGAATCACTTTTACAATGGCATCCGAATGATTTTCATCCTGTAAATATAGCTGTATGGCATCGAGATAATTTTGGAAACCTAACATTAGTTTTTGTTGGTAAGTTTCAATTTCAAGTTGAGCATTTTCAGGTAAATATTCCAGTTGAATCAAATCTGGCATGTCATTCGACAATTTGACCGAGCTTAATTCCGACGGTTTTACAATTTGTTCTTCGAGCCTCGATAGTACGTTGCTCGCTTCGGTTTCATTCTTTTGCTTTTGAATAAAAGCAGCAAGTTGCCCAATTTTTGCCCCTTCGCTAAACCGTTGGCTTTTTTGCAATTGCACTCGGTTTTCGGTCAAAGACTCAACCTGTTGTAAATCTGCCAACACCGAACCGACATCAACCGACGCCAATTGATTGGCATCGCCCAACAAAATAATGCGGCATGACTCTGGAATGGCTTCAAACAATAAAGTCGCCAAATTTAAATCCAACATGGAGGCTTCATCAACCACGATGACATCGTATGGCAAGGGTTGATGCTGATGAAAACGAGGTATTTGTCGAGTTCCCAAGCCTAATAAGCGATGTAAAGTTTGTGTACTTTGATGCCGCAACTCTTCAGTAATCAATCCAGATTCGATGAGTTTCGGATCATTAAAAGAGTTTTGCAAGGCTTCTTGCATACGTTGCGCCGCTTTACCTGTCGGCGCTGCCATCGCAATTCGAATATCAGGAATTTTCTGATTCAATGCCGCAATAATCCGCGCCAAGGTATAGGTTTTACCTGTTCCTGGCCCACCCGTGATGATACTCAAACTCTGCTGCAGCACCATATTCAGCGCAGCTTGTTGGTGCGGATCCGTCAATAAGGTTTGATATTCCGAAACATCCACCACTTGAATCGTTTGTCGCTTTAATCGACAAATCTGGAGTGCGAGTCGTTGCTCCAATTGCCAATATCGGTATAATGCCAAGCCCTGCTGATCGTAGACGCAGGGGGCGACTTGTGTAGTGGCGACGTCACTACTCACAACCAGATCGCCTAGTGCTTCAAGTTGTATTGGGTCGAATTCAATACAACTATCGCCTTGCAAGCTGGCTTGAACGAGCTGTTGTAAAATTTGTGTGGCGTGCTCGGGTTGCGACGAATGCGAAAATGGCGCTTGCGTCAAATAAGCACTCCAGCTATTTAACCAATCCATCTGTTCAGACTTTTGATTCTTTTTTTGGCTCACAGAACTATCCACTGAGTTACTCACACGCTTGTCCACAAGGTTATAAACACACTTATCCTCATGATAAGATTTTGTTTAATTTAAATTAATTTGTTTTATCTACATTATTTCTGATAATTTATCCTCAGAAAAATACCCCAAGATCGCATCCAAACGTAAGATAAACTCATCCTCAGGTTTCCAATAAAAATAGCCTTGATTTGGCTCAGCATTCATTCCACGCAAATATAAATAACTTGCACCGCCCAAATGCTGTTGAATATCGTAATTCTGCAATTTCACCGCTAAATAACGATGCAGCGCGACTAAATATAATGCCGCCTGCAACCAATAACTGGACAAAGACATACTTTCTGCAATTTGAGTCGCTTGATAATGATGTTGATCTGCACCCAAATAATTACTTTTATAGTCGGCAATATGGTAACGCTCACCATCGAAGTAGACCAAATCAATTGAACCATTTAAATAACGAGCTGATTTAGCATCAATAAATTCAGGCATTTCGATACCGTATTCTGCAAATAATTGCTGCACTCGTTGCATCGCCAACACACGATCTGACAAGGCTAAATAAAACGGGCATTCGGATAAATATTGTCCATGCAATAATTGTTTTAACTGGAAATTTTGATTGAGTGGCGTCGAAATGACCTCACCTAGCCATGCCGAAATCCATGGATACAACTGCTGTTCAGCGTCTTCCTTGTCTGGAAAATCCGCTTGATATTGAGCCAATAAATCTAGCCATAGACTTTGATAGGTATTTTTAAAGCGACGGCGAATTTCTTCAATCCATGTGTCTGGACGTTGAAAATCAATCTGTTCTACAACTTCATGCAGAAAATTCCCAGCTAATGCGCCTTTCGGAAAATATTGTTTAATCCAAGCAATCGGTTGTACCGTTTGTTCATTTTCTACAGCTTGTAGATTGAGCTCATCTTCCGCCTGTTCTAAGTCCTGCGTCATATTGGCTAAATGGTCAGTCCGATTCGCTTTATGTTTTAAATGCTGCGCTAAATAACTAAAACTGGTTTTAGCTCGTGCATAAAAGCGTTGCGTTGGGAAAGGTTGTGCTGATAATTCAAGTTTTTGTTGCGACTGCGGACGATTTAAAATTTTTGGCTGGTCTGTAATTAAAGTCTCTTCCACACTATGTGTGTGCTGAAAAGCGGGCATTTGATTCTTCCAAAATGCCAAACCAGAACATCCCTTTTTCTCGCCTTTTTCAGGTTCAAATACCGCATAAACACGATGACTGGCACGCGTCAACGCCACATACCACAAACGGTTTTGCTCGGCTAAAGCACGTTGCTGATGTTGGTCAATCACCTCTTGCTGTAGATTTTTATCGACCACTTCAACTACACGCTGCGTGCGAATTTGACCCGTTTCTGGTAACTGAATTTCATCGGTGGAAAAATTTAAGGTTTTATACTTTTCAGAAAATGGCTTATTCGCCCCCAATAAAAATACAATTTTAAATTCCAAGCCTTTAGATTGATGAATAGTCATCAACTGCACGCCCGCCTCACTCGACAGCTTATGTTCCAGTTCCCATTCGCGGTCACTTGGCGAATGCAATTGTTTTAAATACCAATGATATAAGTTTTGTATCCCTTGTAATTGCTCGCTGTGCTGACTTAAAAGATCGCTCAGATGACGTAAATTCACCACCGCTCGCTCATTGTCTTTACTCTGCGTGGCAACCAATTGCTGCCAAATACCAAACTGATTTAAACACCGTTGCCAAGCCACCAAAAAGCCTTGGTTCTGCCACATTTCACGAATGTCGTCGAACTTTTGCATATAATCGCTCAGTCCTTCAGGACTTTGCTCTAACGCAATCAGTCGTGCTAAATCGAAGCCGAACAAGTGACTGAGTAAAACGCGTTTTACTTTTGCTTCATCAAAAGGATGGATCAACGCCGTAAACAGTGCGCCGACATCTCGTGCCACGCTCGAATCGAATACGCTGCGTTTCGATGGTCGATTGACACGAACCCCTAATCGTTGCAACGCAAATTGCACTTCATCCAGCTGGCGATGGCTGCGAGATAAGATGGCAATATCGTCTTCACCAATCGCAACACGCTGTTCACTATCTAAATATAACTGTTGTTTTTGTGATTGATTCAATAGATGTTGAATTTGCCATGCCACTTGCGTTGCTTGATCATAACCCTCTTGAAGTTGTAGCCATCGTAAAGGCTTAGGATTGATCTGTGCTTGGTCAATTAAGGCAGGATGCGGACGTGACCCCGCTTGAATTGGTTCATAAATAACCTGTTCGCCAAAATCCATTTGCCGTTTAAACAACACATCAACCACTTCGACCAGTTCTTTGACTGAACGGTGGTTATGAACCAACTGATATTCACGCCCTTGCTTCGCCATAATATCTTGATAAGCATTGAGAAAGGTCAGCATATCGCCACCACGGAAACCATAAATTGCTTGTTTACGGTCGCCCACCATAATCATGCAACCTTTTTGGTAGCGTTGCGGATGTCGCCAAATACTCGCCAACATATCATCTTGATCTTGGTTGGTATCCTGAAATTCATCCACCAATATCAAGGGATAACGGGTTTGGATAAACACGGCAAAGCGTTGTCCTTGCTCACCTTTTAAAGAATCTGATAAGGTTTTAATTTGCTGTGAAAAAGTCGTTTCGCCTTTTTGTTGTAATAAGGGTGCCAATCTTTTTTTGACCTCAATACAAACATGCGCTTTTAAATAAGCCTGTAATTGTTCAAATTGCTGTTGGGTTTTTTTTAATGAATGCAACATTTTTTGCAGTTGTAATATCGCAGAATGTTGATAAAAACCATCTGACAATTCAGCAGGGCATTTCTTGAAAATCTTTTGGCTGTCTAATTTGTCTAAGAAATTAAACGCAGCTTTACGTGCATCGGCAAAATGTGCATCGAAAATTTGCACATTGTCGGTATTTTCTAAGCCAGTTAATAGTTGAGGCAATGCTTCGCTAAACAAATAATAGAACGCATCTTTTTTAAAATATGTTCCACTAATATATGAATAATACATACCATCTAGCTCGAAATATTGAGCTAATTCAATCAGTTCAATCTTCCGTGCTTGCTGTTGCCATTGTTGCAGTTGCGACAGTTCAGTCTTTGGCATTTCAGGCAATTTAAATTGCGCTGAACTAAAATTGAGGGCACTTTCCACCATCCCGACAAAATGATCGACACCTTTTAAGCCACCCACGATATAGAGGGCATCAATGACTTGCTGAGGTTGTGCTTGAATCCATTCACGCAATACATCATGAATCAGTTGGCGAGTATAACTTTTGGCATCATCGGTAATTTGAGTACGTTCAATTTTGCCACTTTCAAAGGCAAACTCGCGTAATAATTTTTGGCTAAAACTGTCCAATGTTCCAACAAATAATTCATCTAACTGATCAATGACTAATTTCAAGCGTTCGCACGCATAGGCAATACGAGGCGCAAAATTTTGTAGTAGATGTTGTTTAAGCGGATCCGATTCTTGCGCTGCAATTTTGTGAATATCTGCTTCCAATACGCTGCGTAACGGCTCTAAAAATTGCTGAATTTCAACCAAACGAGCGCGAATACGACTTTTTAATTCGGCAGCGGCGGCACGCGTAAAAGTGGTGGCAATCACTTGATTGGGTAAATATTTTTCGAGAAAAATCCGCACCATTAAACTCGAAAGTGTGTAAGTTTTTCCTGTACCCGCCGATGCTTCAATGAGATGTAAACCTTCAAATTGAATATCACGAATGGGTTGATAAGACACTGGAAATTGAGAACTCATGCCTTACTCCACGCGTACATAGTCAAAAATGGGTTGATATAAATCATAAGCATAACGATCACAGGCATATTGCAACAATGCGGTTGCATCTTGCTCCTGCAAAATAAATTGCCAATCTTGATGCAATTTACAGGCTTCATTTTGCGTCATATCAAAGCCAGAAAAGTCACCTGTATCATTCCAGTCTTTCAACACTTGTTTTTGACTTTCTTCACTTAAAACGTGCTTTCCGCCTTGCTCAATCCATTGATGTTTTTTGCCTTTTTCTAATGGTTTTAACAATAGTGCTGTCGGTAATACTACAGGTTGTTGCTGCGCATCTTGCCAAAGCAGCAACCATGTTTGAAGATACTTTTGGGCTTGCTGAGAACTCAATCCTTCACAAATAACGGTTTGATCACTAAACACCACAATGCGGCGGTTTGCTGTTGCTGTGTCAGAATTTAAAACGGTTAGCCACAACAAATATTCCAACCAGACTTTTGCAATACGTTTGGCACGTGCGCTGGAAGCATCCAAACTCACCCAATCTTTGACCATCTGTTTGGGGGTGATGCAACTCATCTGCAAGTTTTTGGAAATACGCCAAACCCGTTGGGTGGTCTCAGTCGGTGCTACGGCATAGTCTTGCAAACGCGCCAATAAGCGTTGTTGTTCTACGCAACTTTGTTGCCATGCGCTGTGTTGAACTTTTCCCACTGGCAATTGATCTTGCAATAAGGTCGCAGCTGCCGCTTGATGAGTCTGTTGTGCATCCTGTTGCTGTAAAAAATGGCGAATAGCATATTTACCCAAACCATCTAATACCAAAGGTTCAGTTTGATCAAGCAATTCGGTTGCACCCAAATTTTCAATCCCTAATGTTTTTAAATACAGTCGCGCGGGGAAAGTAATACTTTGGATCCATTGCTGACTATCTAAAATCGTCATGTCATTTTGTTCGACTGAGTAAGCAGTATTCACCCACGCCTGACGCTCGCCTTTGACTTGTTGAATCTGGTTTGCGACTTGATACCAGTGATCTTGGTATCGAACTGAACGGTCTGAAACAAAGCCCAATGGATCAAACGGTTGTAAAGGATGCAGATGGTAAAGTGGATAGAGTTGCGGAGGAGATATCTCCCCTAACCCCTCTTTGATCAAGTGAGTAAAGTCCCCCTTTTCTAAAGGGGGATTTAGGGGGATTCCTACGGGAGATTTCACGATCAAAGCCAAATGATCCCGAAACCCCTGCAACACACTAGATGGTTCTCGGACTTCGCCATCACTAATATCAAAGCCATTATAAAATAACCACAATTGATCCTGTGCCAACAGCACAGCATCTAAAAATGCCCCTTGATCATCTTCCAAACGCGAACGATCACCCAATTGTTGACGCAATACATCCATCAAATCGAACGGAATATGGCTGTCACGATTCGGAAATTTCCCTGTATCTAAACTCAGCAGCACAATTAAACGATACGGAATTGGACGAATGTGCCCAATCTGACTAAAGGTAATTTGTCCTGTCGGCTCAACTTGCGCCGATTGGTTTTCTAAGTTGCGTTGTATTTCTTCAATAATATAAGGCAAGGGCAAGGAAATTTGGTCTAAATGTGTTTCCGCATCTTCATAAAAACTCGCCAAGGTCAGCATTCGTTCTTGCTTTTGCACAATTTCACGAACTGCTTTTAAAGCCACAACATCCGCTTGTTCAAATTCTTGAATATCAGCTTTTATACGCTTCAACCATGTTTCAACAGGAAACCGCTGCCCTTTTTCATGCGCGACTAACCAATTGCGACGTTCAGCGATGTGTTGATACATCTCAATTAAAATACCAATCAACTCAAAGTCACTCGGCTGCACTTGGGCATAACTGAGTGTCTGCTGCACCATGACATGCACAGGTACGGCAATGCCTAAAGCCAAGCGATCTAGAGCAAATTTAAAACTATAACGATAGTCTTGATCATCAGCACTTAAACTTTGCTTGAGATGTTCTGCATCAAAGCCGCGCTTAAAACCTGCCTCATTTAATAATGCTAAGATGCGCTGCGTTTGACTGTAATCCAGACCATAACGCTGTTGCGTTGCTGATAAACTGAGCCAATCGGCAAATTCATCCTGCGTAAAACGACTTTGAGTGAGTTGTAAACGACCCAATACGGCACGCCACGCATTTAGAATATCTAACTGCGCCACACCTGCAATTTTAACCGGTAGAAAGACCTCATGATCATTGGGAACAGCTGGAAAAACACTGCGAATTAAAGGTTCAAGTTCCGCTAGATTGGGTGTCAAAATCAACACATCACTCGGACGACGAGCAGTTGAATCTGTTTGAGATAACCAATGCGTCAAATTTTCTTTTAAAACTTCCAGTTGTCGTAAACTGGAATGGCAGACATGAATTTGTATCGACTCATCATGTTCAGCCAATGGATATTGCTGCGGAGTGGGTTCATTTAGATAGAAGATATCCGACTGAATTTTACCTAATAAGGTTTCGGGGAAATAATCATCAAAAGCATCGACCCATTTCCCCTCCTCTCCTGTCGATAGTTGCGATAACAGTGAGAAATGATCTCGCGCCTGCTTGCCTAATCGGGTCAATAATGGATGCCGTGATTCACGCGCCTGCGAGTTAAAATGCATTGTGAATTGTTCAAAAAAAGCGCTGATTTCAGCATCTGTCGCCTTGGGATTTTGAGCAACAAAGCGCTCTTTTACACCTAAATCATAGCGTTGTTTCCATAGCGGATCGACACTATCCGCCCAATACTCTTGCGAGGGGTTGTAATGCAAAATCACCACATCAAGATATTGCCCCAAACGACGTAAGAACTGCAATTGGCTAGGCGGTAAATCTAAAATCGTAAATACG
Source organism: Acinetobacter sp. (assembly GCA_036660195.1). Lineage (GTDB taxonomy): Bacteria > Pseudomonadota > Gammaproteobacteria > Pseudomonadales > Moraxellaceae > Acinetobacter. The sequence continues at coordinate 1,434 of JAVXBC010000084.1, read as the reverse complement.
ATGACTTGATTGGGCAATTGCGCCAAAGCCTTTGCCCGCGTTTGCTCATCGTCTAAAATTTGCCAAAAATCCGCGTCGATGCGCTGCATTTCCACAAAGTCATCATGAAAATAGTTTTGCCATAGCCATCGCTGCCATGCTTCGAGTTGTTGCGTGTGATTCAAAGTGAATGCTGAAATTGGCTGATCAGTTTTCGGCATTAAATGTTCAATATTTAATGCACGATTTTGCCCCCAAGCCGCTAACCAATTGCCCGCACAATGACACTCTTGCACACAACCTTGCTGGCAATTGCCACGATAAATCATATAGTTACTAAATAAGTGTGCAACTTGTTCTGCCACCCAATACAACATGCTTTGCTTTTTGAGTTGTTTTTCAGTGCTGTGTTTTAGTTGATCGGCACTGTCATAAATTCGCTGAACAATCGAATATAAAGGATGTTCAAGCGCAAGATTGATTTGTTCAGCTTGAATAAAGGGTTGCAAAGCTTGATAAATTCGCCATTTTAAAATCAAGTGTGGAATATTGGCTTTACGCACTTGTTCTTTATTTTCCAGCACTTGTTGGTAGGCAAACCACTGAAAACCACGAATCTTTTGATGAAATTGATAATTCGCCGTCATGCCTTGTTGTTCAGCAATTTTCTGCGTCAACCACTGTTCTTGTGCAGGGCTAGGCACAATGAAATGCTGTGTTTTAAAAACCTGAAACGGCGATGTGCTCGGTTGCGTTATGGCGGTCATCACCCCTTGTAACAACACCTCAAGGCGTTGACTTTGAATTACATGAATCCCCATGTGTTGTTGCAACCTCACCACTTCATTATTTTTAATATATAAAATTTTATGCACAAAACCGTACACAATCATCACTATACAACGTCGTATAACTATGTCACGTTAAACTCACAATCAAATAAAAAATTTGTTTTGAACAGCAACATTCATTACGATTGAATCGATGATTCAAAGAATAAACTTTAAGAGACGGTATTATGAAAATTGATAAAATTCCAGATTCGATTGACCCACGCCTAGACTTGGAAAAAGTTCGCGAGGAATGTCTACAAAAAACCAAAAAACGTGCTTATTTGTCGGCAGGCGCTGCCATTGTACCTATTCCATTTTTTGATGTTGCTGTTGATTTAGGCATGCTTTCGCAGATTATTCCAGAAATTAACTCACGTTTTGGCTTGGGCTCTGAACACGTTAGCGTTTTTAACCCTGAAACCAAACAAGTACACTGGGATGAGTTACGAAAACGTGGCTTTGAATTTTCAGGTTTTGTGGTCGCACGAACCGCCATGAAAGGCACATTTAATGGCTTTTTTACTAAAATCGCCACCAAACAAGTGACTAAATTTATTCCTTTAGGTGGGCAAATTGTCGCTGCGAGTTTGGGTTATTTTATGATGAGTAAAATCACAGAAGC
>JAVXBC010000083.1:9796-12286 GCA_036660195.1 Acinetobacter sp. | reverse complement strand
TGCGTACATAATGTACTCCAACATGCCCGTGTCGTCGTGCCGATAAAGGAATATACCGAGCTTAAGACGAACGCCACTGGGGTTATATAAGGGCACAAATTTTAAGTGAATTTCGAGCAAACAACAAGTGATTTTGCATAAATGCAGCAAATGAAGAAGCTCACTTGGTTTTTTTAATAAAATCAATTAGATTGATCACGCATTGTTTTGATTGCTTCTCATCAAAATTTGCAATACATTTTTAAAAACAAATTGCGACCATAATAAGCTGTGCATTTACACATTTATAAGTAAAGTCATAACGCGATTCTAAGAAAAGCTCATTGATGAATCGAAAGTGACGTACAAAAATGCATCATCCTGATTTTAAATGAATGTTTCGGTCATTGCGTTCACAGTTTGGCAATCCATTACTTGATACAATTCACATCACCGCCCATCTACACAGGTTATTCGTCTTATGGTTATCGATTTTAAGCAAGACATTCTCTCTCCTGTTGCTGCTGATTTTGCTGCAATGGATCATCTCATTAATGAGGGAATTAGCTCTAAAGTCGGTTTGGTCATGTCGGTCAGCAAACATGTGGTGGAAGCAGGCGGTAAACGTATGCGCCCGATTATGTGTTTATTGGCGGCGCGTGCTTGTGGTGCAACTAATATGCAACATGCACAACATTTGGCTGCCATTATCGAAATGCTGCATACCGCAACCTTAGTGCATGATGATGTGGTCGATGAATCTAATTTACGTCGTGGTCGCCCGACAGCCAATGCCACATGGAATAACCAAACAGCGGTTTTGGTCGGTGATTTCCTGATTGCACGCGCCTTCGATCTTTTGGTCGATTTAGGCAATATGACTTTATTAAAAGATTTTTCTGCGGGAACGTGTGAAATAGCCGAAGGCGAAGTACTACAACTGCAATCGCAACATCAACCTGATACTACTGAAGCAACTTATCTCAAAATCATTCACGGCAAAACTTCACGTTTATTTGAATTGGCAACTGAGGGCGCAGCGATTTTGGCAGGCACGGAACAGTACCGTGAACCTTTACGCCGTTTTGCAGGGCATTTTGGCAATGCCTTTCAAATTATTGACGATATTTTAGACTATACGTCGGATGCTGAAACATTAGGTAAAAATATAGGTGATGATTTAATGGAAGGTAAGCCTACTTTACCGTTAATTTCAGCATTAGCTCATTCCACTGGCGATGATCATGCGATTATTCGCCGTAGTATTGCCACAGGTGGAATTGAGCATTTGGATAAAGTCATTGAGATTGTGCATCATTCAGGTGGCTTAGACTATTGTCAACAACGCGCCCAACAAGAAACTGAAGCGGCATTAAATGCCTTAGATGCTTTACCTGACAATGAATACCGCCAAGCACTCATCAATTTGACTTTAATGGCCTTACATCGACTTCAATAATTCATGTTATGAGTGTCTATGCATTTAAATTTATCTGATTTATTTTTAAAAATGCAGGAACAGCTTCAATTGGCTGATCCTGTCGCTGAACAACGTGTTTTTCAAGAAAATCTCCTGATTGACCTAGTCAATCAACTACGACCTCAAAACCCAAAAGACCTAGAAGAAGTTCAATTCAAGTTTCAAGCGCTCATTGAAACATTGCTGAGCACCCCTACCGCAGCCACTATTTTTCAAAGCTTTTTATTTAAAGTGATGAGTCAGTACAAACAAGTGAGTTTGTATGCAGACAGCGGCATCCTTTCATTGGATGGTTTTTGGAATCAATTTACCCAACGTTTGGGCATGCATTTTTTACCGTTAATTGAAGATGAAAATCAGTTCAAAACTTTAATTGGTAAAATTTTTCATCAACCAACTGACAGTGAATGGTTGAGTTTAATTACGCCGCAAGATTGGAGCCGTCTGTGTCACTTACTCACACAAAGCCACGTCAATTCGCTTGAAAAACAAATTTCTAAAGGCGAATTAATCAAAGCAATTACAGTGTTGTCATATCGAATCAGCGGTATAGGTTTATATCCTGAGTTTATTAATGCGCTGCCCGATTTAACCGAATATGAATCTCCGTTTTTGGTACAAAATCGAGAAATTATCGAATTTATCGAAAGCTATAAATCTATACTTTCCCCACAAGACGATATGTTCCTGTTTCAATCCTCCGATATCTCTCAAGCTTTGGTGATGCTCGATCAATGTCGAGAGGTGGTACTCAAAATTCGCCGTGCAACCAAACGCATCGGCGTGAGTATGAGTTTGACCTATTTATTGTCTTTGTTGGAACAAGCTATAGATCGGATTGAACTACTGCTCAACATTTTAGTCAGTTCAGATGAAAGCCGTTTTACCGCATTGCATGATCTAACGATTGATTTAACCAAAGCGCATTATGATGAAAAAAGTGTTCGCCATTTACTCAGCTCAACCAGTGAACTGATTGCTTTACAAGTTACTGAAAATGCCAGTAAAACAGGTGAACATTATGTCAGCAC
>JAVXBC010000083.1:0-9696 GCA_036660195.1 Acinetobacter sp. | reverse complement strand
GCTGAATTGGCAGCATTGATTATTAATATTATTCGGACGCAGTTTGTTGCCATTTTAGGCAATATTTCGATTGCGATACCTACCGCAGCAGTCATTACATTTTCGTGGCAATATTTTGTCGATGAACCACTGCTTAGCCCTACTCGAGCGACGGCTTTATTACATAGTTTAGATCCCTTTACGTCACTTGCGATTCCACACGCAGCGATTGCAGGCGTCTGTTTATTTTTATCTGGGTTGATTGCAGGCTATTTCGATAATTTAGCGGTGTATCGCAAAGTTGGGCCACGCTTAAAACAACACCGACGTTTAAAACATTGGATGGGGCAAGCCCGTCTAAACAAATTCGCCAATTATATTGAAACCAACTTAGGTGCGTTAGCGGGTAATTTTCTGTTCGGCGTCATGCTTGGCAGCATGGGCACGCTTGGTTTTATTTTGGGACTTCCGATTGATATCCGTCATATTGCCTTTGCTTCAGCAAATTTTATTCAAGGCCTGATGACGGTGAACTCTCCCGATATTGGTTTGGTGATCGTGTCTTTCCTTGGCGTGATCCTGATTGGTTTAACCAATTTATTTGTGAGCTTCACCCTTACGATTATTGTCGCTTTACGTGCACGTCGAGTTCGTTTTGTACAATGGAAACCATTGGCAAAACTGGTATTGACCCATTTTATCACCCGTCCAAGTGATTTCTTTTGGCCACCCAAGCAACAAGTTCAGGTTGATCGTGAAAATGAGGACAGTTAAAACGTCAATAATCAATCTAAATTGTTAAGTTTTTTTACTAATCATAAAAAAATCAAAAAATGAAATTATCATAAAATTTCAAGACTTGACCAAAAGTGTACTCGCGAGTACACTTTGAAATAAGCAATAAACCAACAGATTGGTCAAGCAATTCATGGGGCGAACATGCCATACCTACTGCTTTGTATTGGTTGCATTTTTTTAGGATTGAGCCTGTTTGGATTGCTGAATTCCAACGTTTCAGTTTTAGAGATTTACTCTGTTCAGAGCTTATCTGAACAGCGTATATGGGGACTTGACCAAATTGCGATTGGGCTGTCACGCATAGGTGGAATGCCTTTTTTACTATTTTTAACGCTAATTTTGTGTTGTTATCAAAGTTGGATTAAAAATTACAAAGCCGTGTGTTTTATTGGATTAAGCGTGGTTGGCAGTATTGGCATTGGTTGGCTGATGAAATGGATTGTAGGTCGCCCAAGACCCGCTGAAATTTTTCATTTAGTTCAAAGCTATGGCGACTCCTTCCCAAGCGCCCATAGTCTTTACGCTGCCACACTTGCGAGTTTAGCAATACTGCTGTTTCAGCAACACAGATACCGTATTCCTGTCACAATTTTTTCAATGATGTGGCTGATAATGATGGGGATATCAAGAGTTTATGCAGGGGTTCATTATCCAACGGACATTCTTGCAGGTTGGGGAATTGGATTAATTTGGACCTCATTGCTTTGGTTCTGGCTGTATCAAAGTAATGTAAGCAACAATTTATTTTCAGATAAAAAATCATAAATGAGGTGGAAGAATGATGTCGGCTAAGCTTTGGGCACCTACCCTAACTGCTTGCGCATTGGCAACGAGCATTGCGCTAGTTGGTTGTAGCAAAGACCCTAAAGATGCACAGCAAGGTGCTGCTGCACAAAAAATGCCACCTGCGGAAGTGGGTGTCATTGTTGCACAACCACAAACTGTTGAACAAAGTATGGAACTTTCAGGCCGAACCGCGGCTTATCAAATTTCAGAAGTTCGTCCGCAAACTGGTGGTGTTATTTTAAAGCGCTTATTTGCTGAAGGTAGTTATGTTCAGGCAGGTCAAGCGCTGTATCAAATTGATGCCAATACCAATCGTGCATCGGCAGACAGTGCCCGTGCGAGTGTGTTGCGCCAACAAGCCAATTTAAACGCCTTACGTGTTAAAGAAGGTCGTTATCGTCAATTGGTCGGTACCAACGCCGTTTCAAAACAAGAGTATGACGATATTCATGCGCAAGTGTTGTTGGCAGAAGCGGATGTAGCAGCTTCACAAGCGGCACTTAAAAATGCTGAAATTAACTTGGCTTATTCGACTGTTCGTGCGCCGATTTCAGGTCAATCAAGTCGCTCATCTGTTACACCAGGTGCGTTGGTGACGGCAAATCAAGCAGATGCTTTAGTGACGATTCAACAACTTGACCCGATTTATGTTGATATTAATCAATCGAGTGCTGAATTGTTACGTCTGCGCCAACAACTGAGTAAAGGCAGCTTAAACAATAGCAATAATACTCGCGTAAAAATCACTTTAGAAGATGGTTCTGATTACCCGATTGAAGGGCAATTGGCGTTTTCTGATGCCAGTGTCAATCCAGATACAGGTACTGTGACGTTGCGTGCTGTGTTCTCGAATCCGAACCATTTGCTACTTCCGGGTATGTATGCGACAGCTAAGATTTCTCAAGGTGTGTTGCCAAATGCCTACTTAGTTCCTCAAGCGGCAATTTCACGTTTACCTACAGGTCAAGCAATTGCTTTGGTGGTCAATGCGAAAGGTGTGGTTGAGTCACGCCCAATCACAACGACTGGCGTAAAAGGTCAGGATTGGATTGTCACTGACGGATTGCAAGTCGGTGACAAAGTGATTGTCGAGGGCGTTGCGAAAGTGAAAGAAGGGCAAGAAGTGTCTGCGAAGCCTTATCAGCCTCAAGCACAGAAACTAGCGCCTCAAGCAGCAAAACAACCACAGTCAGCAGATGCTCCAAAAGCTGAACAAAAAACTACTTCACAAGTTTAAGGAGTAGATTGAATGGCTTCATTTTTTATTCATCGCCCTATTTTTGCATGGGTGATTGCATTGGTCATTATGTTGGCGGGAATTCTCTCGATCAGCAAAATGCCAATTGCACAATATCCAACGGTTGCACCGCCGACCATAACCATTGCTGCAGTTTATCCGGGTGCATCTGCAAAAACGGTTGAAGACACCGTAACCCAAATTATTGAACAGCAAATGAATGGTCTAGATGGTTTGCGCTATATCACATCGAATAGCGCAGGCAATGGTATGGCCAATATTGAGCTGCACTTTGAGCAAGGGATTGACCCGAACATTGCGCAAGTCCAAGTGCAAAACAAATTGCAATCGGCAACCGCATTATTACCCGCAGACGTGCAACGTCAAGGGGTAAAAGTGTCGAAGTCTGGTGCGAGCTTCTTGCAAGTTGTTGCCTTTTATTCACCAGATAATGCCCTTTCCGATGCCGACATTAAAGATTATGTGAATTCAAATATTTCTGAATCGTTAAGTCGTGTGCAAGGTGTGGGGGAAATTCAAGTCTTTGGTGGCTCTTATGCCATGCGAATTTGGTTAGACCCTTCAAAATTAAGCAGTTATAACCTAACACCTAGCGACGTAGCCACAGCAATCCGTGCCCAAAATGCACAAGTTGCAGTGGGTCAATTGGGTGGTGCACCTGCGGCAAAAGGTCAAATGCTCAACGCGACTGTCAATGCGCAAAGCCTGTTACAAACCCCTGAGCAATTTAAACAAATCTTCCTGAAAAATACGGCTTCTGGCGCTCAGGTACGTTTAAGTGACGTGGCGCGTGTGGAACTCGGTTCAGATAACTATCAAATTAATACTCAATTTATTGGTAAACCTACTGCGGGTATTGCGATTCGTTTAGCCACGGGTGCGAATGCACTTGATACGGCTGCTGCGGTTGAAAAACGTTTAGAAGAATTGCGCCTTAGCTACCCTGCTGGAATGAAAGATAAGCTGGCGTTTGATACCACACCGTTTATTAAACTTTCAATCGAAAGCGTCGTACACACTTTAATCGAAGCGATTGTACTGGTGTTTATCGTCATGTTCCTGTTTTTGCAGAACTGGCGCGCCACCATTATCCCAACCCTTGCTGTGCCTGTCGTAGTATTAGGAACATTTGGGGTCATTAACATTTTCGGTTTCTCGATCAATACCCTCACCATGTTTGCGATGGTACTTGCGATTGGTCTATTGGTTGATGATGCCATTGTGGTGGTGGAAAACGTTGAACGGGTCATGGCTGAAGAACACGACACACCTCAACGCGCCACAGAAAAATCCATGAAACAAATTTCAGGGGCGTTAATCGGGATTACCAGTGTACTGAGCGCGGTATTTATTCCTATGGCGTTCTTCAGTGGCACAACTGGGGTGATTTACCGTCAGTTCTCCATTACCTTAGTCACGGCGATGGTGTTGTCTTTAGTGGTGGCATTAACGTTCACCCCTGCACTGTGTGCGACTATTTTAAGACAACATGATCCAAATAAAGAACACGGCAACTCGATTCCTGCTCGCTTCTTTAGATGGTTTAATCACAGTTTTGAACGCGTGTCACATGGCTACCAACGTGGTGTCAACCGCATGATTCACCACAAGGTTTTCTCTGGTGTTTTATATGCGATTGTGATTGCAGTGCTGGCATTTTTATTTCCAAAACTGCCGTCAGCGTTCTTACCCGATGAAGATCAGGGCGTAATCTTGACACTGGTTCAACTTCCACCTAATGCGACGCTCAGCCGTACCGATGAAGTTTTAGACACTATGACTCACTACTTCATGGAAAATGAAAAAAGTACCGTTGAATCTATTTTTACCGTATCTGGTTTCTCTTTCACAGGTATGGGGCAAAACGCAGGTTTAGCTTTCGTTAAGCTGAAAGACTGGAAAGATCGTACCAGTGCGGAATCACAAATTGGTGCCATTATCCAACGTGGTATGGCATTGAATATGATCGTGAAAGATGCGTCTTATATTATGCCGTTACAGCTTCCTGCAATGCCTGAATTGGGTGTGACTGCAGGCTTTAACTTGCAATTAAAAGATGTCAGCGGTCAAGGTCATGAAAAGTTGATTGCTGCACGTAATGCCGTATTAGGTATGGCAGCACAAGACAAACGCTTCTTGGGCGTGCGTCCAAATGGTCAAGAAGATACCCCACAATATCAAATTGATATTGACCAAGCTCAAGCAGGTGCAATGGGTGTTAGCCTTGCCGAAATTAATAACACCATGAGTGTGGCATGGGGCGGTTCATATATTAATGACTTTATTGATCGCGGTCGGGTCAAAAAAGTTTATATCCAAGGCAATGCAGATTCACGAATGATGCCTGAAGATTTAAACCTTTGGCATGTCCGCAACAACAAAGGTGAAATGGTTCCTTTCTCTGCCTTTGCGACAGGAAAATGGACGTATGGTTCACCACGTCTTGAACGCTATAACGGCGTCGCATCGGTCAATATTCAAGGGACATCAGCCGCGGGCGTAAGCTCAGGCGACTCGATGAAAGCGATGGAAGAAATCGTACAGAAATTGCCATCTATGGGTCTGTCGGGCTTTGACTACGAATGGACAGGTTTGTCACTCGAAGAACGTGACTCTGGCGCACAAGCTCCGTTCTTGTATGCCCTCTCCCTGTTGATTGTATTCTTATGCTTAGCAGCTTTATACGAAAGTTGGTCGATTCCGTTCTCGGTATTATTGGTCGTGCCATTAGGTATTATTGGTGCAGTGAGCCTGACGTATTTAGGTATGAAACTGCTCAATAATCCAAACTTGGTGAATAACATTTATTTCCAAGTGGCGATGATTTCGGTGATTGGTCTTTCTGCCAAGAATGCAATTTTGATTGTTGAATTTGCAAAAGAACTGCAAGAAAAAGGCGAAGAACTATTAACCGCGACCTTACACGCTGCAAAAATGCGTTTACGCCCGATTATTATGACCACGCTTGCATTTGGCTTTGGTGTATTGCCATTGGCTTTGGCAAGTGGTGCGGGCGCAGGCAGTCAACATTCTGTTGGATTCGGCGTCATTGGCGGGGTTATTTCTTCAACACTTTTAGGTATCTTCTTCATCCCTATATTCTTTGTATGGATTCGTAGTATCTTTAAGTACAAACCTAAAACTTTAAATACTCAGGAGCATTAATCGTGATGCAAACTGTATGGTCTATTTCCAGTCGTGGTATGGCAATTTCGGTACTTGCGCTTTCTTTGGCAGCTTGCCAAAGCATGCGCGGTGACAAACCTATCGTAAACACCGACATTTCTAGCAGTTATGGCTCTTATGCCAAAACTGCTGGTCAATCAATTGCTGAACAAGGTTATAAAGATTTCTTTGCTGACCAACGTTTATTGCAAGTGATTGATCTTGCTCTTGCCAATAACCGTGACTTACGTACGGCTGCATTGAATATTCAAAAAGCACAGCAGCAATATCAAATTTCGGAAAACAATCAATTACCAACCATTGGTGCAAGCGGCAGTGCGGTACGTCAAGTTTCGCCAAGCCGTGACCCAAACAATCCTTATTCCACTTACCAAGTGGGCTTAGGTCTAACTGCTTATGAGTTGGATTTTTGGGGCCGTGTTCGTAGTTTAAAAGATGCTGCATTGGACAGTTATTTAGCCACGCAAAGCTCACGTGATGCGACGCAAATTAGTTTAATTGGTCAAGTGACCCAAGCATGGTTGAACTACTCTTATGCAAGTGCGCAGTTAAAACTGGCGAATCAAACCCTCAAAACTCAACAAGATGCGTTTAATCTAAACAAAAAACGTTTCGATGTTGGCATTGACAGTGAAATTCCAGTGCGTCAGGCGCAAATTACCGTTGAAACAGCGCGTAATGATGTTGCCAACTATAAAACGCAATTGGCACAAGCACAGAACTTGTTGAATTTATTGGTCGGTCAACCTGTTCCGCAAAACCTATTGCCGCAACAGCAAATTAGCCGTATTACCCAGCAAAACGTGTTAAGTGCAGGTTTGCCAAGTGATTTGCTGAATAATCGCCCAGATGTGAAAGCAGCTGAATATCAGTTGAGTGCAGCAGGTGCCAATATTGGTGCAGCCAAAGCACAATTGTTCCCAACCATTAGCCTGACTGGTACAGCGGGCTATGCTTCGACAGATTTGAGTGATTTGTTTAAATCTGGCAATGCATTGTGGTCGATTGGCCCAAGCCTGAATGTGCCAATTTTTGATTGGGGAACACGTAAAGCGAACGTGAAAATTTCTGAAACTGATCAGAATATTGCACTTGCCAATTATGAAAAGTCAGTTCAATCGGCGTTTCGTGAAGTTAATGATGCTTTAGCAACCCGTGCCAATATTGGTGATCGTTTAACGGCGCAACGTCGCTTAGTTGATGCAACCAATACGACGTACAAACTTTCAAATGCCCGCTTCCGTGCAGGTATTGATAGTTACTTAACGGTGTTAGATGCACAGCGTTCTGCCTATTCATCGGAACAAGGTTTGTTATTGTTACAACAAGCAGATTTGAACAATCAAGTGGAACTGTATAAAACACTGGGCGGCGGCTTAAAAGCTTCAAGCAGTGAAACGGTCACGCAACAACCGTCAAGTGCTGAAAAACACTACGCTCAATAAGGTATGTAGATGCCATGTAATTTTAAAAGCATGGTCATCAATTTAAATAGAGCAAAAAAATAGGAATCTTTGGATTCCTATTTTTTATTAAAAGATGGATTATTTTACTTTTGCCTTACGAATCATTTTATAAAGCAAAACAGGAGATAATCGCGACACCAATACGCCGAGCTGTTCTTTCTTGCCACCCACCACAATATATTCTTCCCCTGCCATCAGTGACGTGACCACACGTTGCGCAAACACATCCGCATCTAATCCATTTTCAATCGAATCATCTTGATGCCCTTGAGGTTTGCCCTCACCATTCAGTGCATTAAAAGACACATTGGTTTTTACAAAGCCGGGAAAAATCACAGATACGGCTAAGCCTTGTTTCGCGACTTCCGCACGCAGACTATTTGCCCACATGTGAATAGCGGCTTTGGCAGCCGAATAAGTGGCACGATATTGTGTTCCCAATAAACCCGCTACACTAGAAACAAATACGATTCGACCTGATTTTTGTTTTAACAACGTCGGCAAAATGGTTTTGGTTAAAAACACCTGCGAAAAGTAATCCACTTCCATGATGGTGCGTTCAGCCTGCATAGTCGTATCTTGGATTAAGGCACGCTGACTCAAACCTGCATTATTAATGAGCCAATCAATACGCCCTTTACACGCCAAAACCTTTTCATGTGCATCACGAATCTGAGCCTCATTGGTAATATCTGCCGCAATTGATAGATGTTGTTCAGGCTTCAATAGACCTACTCGCACGGCTTCCAATTCATCATAACGGCGAGAGGTCAACACCACTTGTGCACCTTGCAAGGCACACTCACGAGCTAATGCTTTACCCAAACCTGACGATGCACCTGTAATCCAAACGACTTTATTTTCAAGACTTTTAAGTTTTGTCATGTCGACTCTGCCCTATGCTTGGTGACGCATAAACTTTAAGAAATATTCCACATAATCTGCAGCGGTTGTCGCATCAAGCTGTGTACCTATTTTTTCTAAACGCTTATAGCCCAAATGCGTCATCATATTAATCACGCCATTCAAGGTTTTATCGACCACAAAATTGAATTTAAGCGTTTTTTTCGGTTCACGCATCAGGTGCGTCACCCCAAGATCAATTACTTCAACTAGCAATTTCATCACTGGAGAAATTTCACTGCTATCTCCCGCCATCAACTTTTTGCTAGAGCTTTGTATCTGTTGAGTCAATTGCTGCGAAATCGGATAAGTCATATAAAATTTTTCATCTTCAACTTGAATGGTGTTAAAAACATATTCAACTAAAGGGAGTAAACGTTCATTGCTAAAAAATGAAACCGACCACGGCATATACTTTCTAACCGCTTCTAAAATTTGTTGAACGACTTTTTCCGAATCGCCTGTATGTTGGGCATGTCGCTTATCCTGCAATATCACCATGAACACTTGCTCAATAATTTCACACGATATTTCAGATAGGACTTCACCTAAAGCACTCGCCTGACTGACTTTACTGCCTTGCAATAACTGGGTACGAATATGAGCAAATCGTGCGTATAGATCCGCATGAATATTTAAAAAAATGGCGGTCTTCATTTTAATTACCTTTGTTCTTTATTTGGTCTAATAATCGATTATGAAACAAATGCTTATTTTTCCCTATATCGTAATATTCAGGAATCTTTCCTGCCGAATTTAGCATATTCTGAACGGTCTAGGCACAGTTAGAAATTAAAAATGCATCATTCTATGTAAATATTGAATTGTGATTAACGCATTTATGGGCTAAACACAGTTGATGAGATCAATTTTTTTGATGTTTTTTTTGCTACAATAAAGCCAATTTTTTATTCAATTTTGATCCTCTCTATTATGACTGACGCTCAATCTGCCCAAAATATCGCAACCACTTATGATCCAACCGAGATCGAAAAGAAATGGTATCAAGTTTGGGAGCAACAAGGTTACTTCAAACCATCAGGTCAAGGTGAGTCGTTTTGTATCATGATTCCACCACCGAACGTGACGGGCAGCTTGCACATGGGGCATGGTTTTAACAATGCCATCATGGATGCACTGACACGTTATAACCGTATGATGGGTAAAAACACCTTATGGCAACCTGGGACTGACCATGCAGGGATTGCTACGCAGATGGTGGTCGAACGTCAATTAGGTGCGCAAGGTGTTAGCCGTCATGACTTAGGTCGTGACAAGTTCATCGACAAAGTTTGGGAATGGAAAGAACAATCAGGCGGC
>JAVXBC010000082.1:1352-12329 GCA_036660195.1 Acinetobacter sp. | reverse complement strand
GCACTGGGAACGGTTTATGCCTTGTCGGGTGCAGATGATGATGCAGTGGCACAAGGCTTAGCGCATTTGATTAGTGCAGATGGCACAGGCTGGTCGCTCGCAACAGGCTTGTCATTACTGGTATGGTTTATTTATGCGCCGCACTGTTTGGCGACTTTGGCAACAGTGCGCCGTGAAACAGGTTCATGGAAGCATGTTTCCGTGATGACGGCATATTTGTTTGGTTTGGCATATCTGATGTCTTTTTTCACTTACCAAATTGCTTCGCGAATTTGGGGTTAAGAAACCTGACCTTGCGCTGCTATAACCGCAGCTCATCCCCTTAAAAGGGAAATCATTGGAGAAACGTATGTTTGAATCTTTGATCGTTATTGCATTGGTGTTGTGGAGTGCAGCGGTGGTATTTAAAAAGCTATTTCCGCAATCTGCAAACGTCGTATTATCGGCTTTATCCAATCGTTGTGAGATATTGGGTTGGCAACGTGCAGCACTGTGGTTAAAACCAAAAATGGCAGTCGGTTGTGGCGGGAGCTGTGGTTGTTCTACTGAGGAAAGCGCAAAGCCAGAACCAATACAAACTGTCAAATGGCGGTAAAATTTGCCTATAAAGATAAAAAAGCCATCGAATGATGGTTTTTTTACGCACTGACACAAAAAAAGCAGAATAAAGTTCAAACTAAAAAAGCATTCAAAACAGCAAAGTGCTAACATTTTCGCCATTCTGTGAACTGTTCATAATGGGGCAAAAATGTTAATACAACGGGGTGGATTAAAAGTTGTCGCGGGCCTAGGAATTTCAGGCGTATCGGCGGTCAACTTCCTACATGAACAAGGCTACCAAGTTGCAGTCACAGACTCTCGCGCAACGCCGCCAGGGCATGATCAAATTCCATCGACGGTGAGAACCAGTTTTGGCAAATTAGACAGCGAACTCTTACTCCAAGCTGAAGAAATTATTTTAAGTCCAGGGCTCGCCCCACAACTGCCAGAAATTCAACAAGCGATTGAACAAGGCATTCCTGTCGTTGGCGATATCCAATTACTTCGCCGTGCTACAGACGTGCCAATCGTTGCGATTACAGGCTCGAATGCAAAAAGTACCGTGACCACCTTAATTGGTTTAATGGCAGCAGACGCAGGCAAAAAAGTTGCAGTGGGCGGAAACTTGGGTCGTCCTGCGCTGGATTTACTGAAAGATCAACCTGAATTGATTATTTTAGAATTATCAAGTTTTCAACTTGAAACGACATCTCACCTCAATGCCGAAGTGGCAGTGGTGTTGAATATGAGTGAAGATCACCTAGATCGTCATGGTGATATGTTGGGCTATCACAAAGCCAAACATCGCATTTTCCAAGGTGTGAAAAAACTGGTCTTTAACCGTGATGATAATTTGAGCCGCCCGCTGATTCCGGATGTTGTTCCGACTCAAAGTTTTGGACTAAATGCACCTGATCTCAATCAATATGGTGTATTGAGAGAGTCGGATGGCACCATGTGGTTGGCGCGTGGACTAGAGCGCTTAATCAAAAGCTCAGATTTATACATTCAAGGCATGCACAATGTTGCGAATGCTTTGGCATGTTTGGCATTAGGTGAAGCGATTGGACTGCCGAGATCGTCAATGTTAGAAACATTGAAAAATTTCAAAGGCTTAGAGCATCGTTGCGAATTTGTCAAAACCATTAATGATGTGCGCTATTATAACGACTCCAAAGGCACCAATGTCGGCGCAACCTTAGCCGCAATTGATGGTTTAGGCGCAGCAATTGCGGTTAAACAAGGCAAACTTGCTTTAATTTTAGGCGGTCAAGGCAAGGGTCAAGATTTCAAACCTTTAAATGATGCGATTCATAAATATGTGAAAAGTGTGATTTTGATCGGTGAAGATGCAAAGCTAATTGAACAAGCGATTCAAGGTGCAGCCGATATTCAGTTTGCAAGTAGCTTGCAACAAGCGGTTGAACTAGCGCAACAATCGACCCAAGCTGAAGATGTAGTCTTACTTTCACCTGCTTGCGCCAGCTTTGATATGTTTAAAAGTTATAATGATCGTGGACAACAATTCGTCGCATGTGTGAATGCGCTGAATGAAAAGAACAACTAGGAACAGCAGTATGGCGAATGTAGCTCCCAATGCAGTACAGAAAATTTCACAACGCTTAGAACGAGTGTTGCCTAAACTTCCTGCAGAAATGACGGCACGTAATATTTTAATTTTTTGTGTAATTTCTTTACTGTGTTTTGGCTCGGTGATGGTGGCTTCGGCGTCTATGCCTTATGCAGAATACATTCACGAAAATCCATCCTACTTTCTCATTCGTCACGGTATTTCAATTATCGTCGCTGCAATTGTCGCCTTTTTGACCTATCGTGTTTCATTGAGTCTATGGTTCAAAAATGCCTTCCCCTTGTGGTTAATTACCATGGTGCTGCTATTGGCAGTCTTGGTGATTGGCTCGGAAGTGAATGGTTCACATCGTTGGATTAAACTAGGCGTTTTCACGCTGCAACCGACTGAAATTGCTAAAATTGTGATGGCGATTTTCACTGCCGATTATGTGGTGCGCCGTGCTAAAGAAGTACGAACCCATTGGAAAGGTTTGTTTCGTTTGAGTGGGGTAATGGCATTAACTGTGGGCTTTATTGTGGCAGAACCCGACTTAGGCGCAACAGTCGTGATTGTCTTGATGATGGTCGGTGTATTTTTCCTCGCAGGTGCACCCGCAACGCAATTCCTTATTATGTTAGGGGCGATTTTAGCAGGTATTACTGCCCTGATTTTATTCGAACCTTTCCGCTTCCAACGTTTGATTTCATTTACCAATCCGTGGGCAGACCCTTTAGGCGTAGGTTATCAGCTTTCCAATGCGCTCATGGCATTTGGGCGAGGTGAATGGTTGGGCACAGGATTAGGGCATAGTGTGCAGAAATTGTCTTATCTGCCTGAAGCGCATACTGACTTTATGTTAGCAGTATTGGGTGAAGAATTTGGTTTTGTCGGCGTAACTGTGGTGATGATTCTGTCTTTCACCATGCTGGCGTGTTGCATTCGAATTGGACATCGTGCTTTGCAACATAATTATTTGCGTGCGGGCTATTTGGCGTATGGCATCAGTATTATTTTCTTGCTACAAATTCTAGTGAATGCAGGCATGAATATGGGTCTCATGCCGACCAAAGGTTTAACCTTGCCGTTTATTAGTTATGGCGGTACGTCATTGATGATGTGTGCTGCGATGATTAGCTTGATTTTAAAAATTGATGCATCGACGCAAGAACGAAATCCTGTGAAAGAAGAATCGACCTTTTAGATTCTTAATCTTAGACACCAATAAGCCCTGAGCCATGCTGAGGGCTTTTTTATGGCTTATAAATATGTGCCAGTCAGATTCATTCCTTTAGGAATCAAATTTACATCCCATTGCTGCACGGCTTGTTGCAGCATGATGCGCGGTCGATCAAGCTCAACAAAGGGCTGACCCAAAGTCAGAATTGTAGATTGTAATAATTCAGCGGCTTTGGACAAATCCAAAGCTTGTGCCATATTCTGCTTAGACAATTTTTGTCCTTGATCATTCATTGCCAATGGCAAATGCATATAGTTCAATTTGGGATAATCTAACAGCGATCCAAGCCAAATTTGCCGAGCAGTGTTATCCAATAAATCTGCACCTCTGACAACGTGGGTGATACCTTGCAAATAATCATCCACCACCACAGCCAATTGATAGCTGATAATGCCATCTCGACGTTTTAAGACAAAATCACCCAAGTCATTTTTTAGATTGGAGCATTGCCGCCCTTGTAGAAAATCGTCAAAACAAATCAGTTGATCGTCAACTTTTAAGCGAATGGCTTGATTAGAAAAATCGAGATGCAGATCGCGACACGTACCGACATAAATGTGATTTGAACCCAATTGTTTGCGCGTACATTCGCAAGCGTAAATCTGCTGAGCTTGTTTAAGCTGTTCCAGCACCTGTTCATACAGGTCTAAACGATTTTTTTGGAAGATAATTTCGGCATCGGGTTCAAATTCAAACGCATCAATGCAATTTAAAATATGTGATTCGCTATTGGGATAAATACGCGGAATATCGGTATCTTCAATACGAACTAGCCATGTACCTTGATTGGCTTTGGCATCGCAATAACTGGCAACAGCGGTGATGAGAGAACCGAAATGTAATGGCCCAGTGGGTGAGGGGGCAAAACGACCGATGTATGTCATAGAAAATTTATTATCGTTGTTTTAAACCTCCCCTAACCCCTCCTAAAAGGAGGGGAATACCACGAATCCTATAAGGTGTGGATTTCGTAGTACCCCTCCCTTTACTAAAGGGAGGTCGGGAGGAATTCTTAACCGTTATTTTGCTTTTCTTTGATTTCAGCTAAGGTTTTGCAATCAATACAAAGCGTCGCAGTTGGGCGAGCTTCTAATCGACGTAAGCCAATTTCAATGCCACACGTTTCGCAGAAACCATAGTCTTCGTTTTGAATTGCTTCAAGCGATTGTTCAATCTTACGAATCAGTTTGCGCTCACGATCACGGGTACGTAATTCAATCGCAAATTCTTCTTCTTGCGTTGCACGGTCATTCACATCGGGCAATGCAGTCGATTCATCTTGCATGGTATTCAATGTACGGTCTACTTCAGACATCAATTCAGCTTTCCACGCATTTAAAATTTGGCGGAAATGCTCAAGTTGACCATCAGACATGTATTCTTCATTTTTCTTTGGCTGATAAGGGGCAATACCAAATAAGCTGGCAGTCGTACCAACATCAGACGTTTTTGCTTTTGGTTTACGCACACGTTTTACAGGCGTTTTTTGTTCGTCAATCACTTCTATCTGTTCATCCAAGACTTGATTTTGGTTGTCATTCGCCATATAGGGCATTCCTCATCATAAACGTATTATCTATACGCAAAAAATATGGTGATATGCAAGTGTTTTTATAAAAACCCACGATGGATTTCCCCATCAGGGGCGTCATCATATAGCGTTTTTTGGCAAGATGGTAGTCATTCGTGTGGAGATTTACTGACAAATTTTCGATCTGTTTTATTATCAAAAGTTTAGTCATATCCTAACACTTCTGAGCTATTCATTCTGTGTGAAATCGGCAGACGAAATACTTGTGTTTCCAATTCACCATTGGCTTTTAAACAAATATAACGATAACCCGGATGTTCTTCATCTAAAGCGAATTTATCACTCTTCGGTTTAAATTGAATGCACGTCGAAGGGGTTGATAAAAATTCAACATTTTGCCAAATATGCGTCGCGTCCTGATGGACATGCCCGCAAATAATGGCTTTTACATTTGAAAAGGGTTGGATTGCATCAAGCAAATCGGAAGAATTTTTTAATCTGTGCTGATCAATCCACGCCGATTGCATGGCAAAAGGATGGTGGTGACAGGCAAGTACCACATGGCGATCGGCGAGTTGGCTAAGTAAATGGGTTAAACGTTGTAGCTGAATCTCTGCAATTTTCCCATCAATACGATTGGGTTGCGCGCTATTCAGCAGAATAATGCACCACTGGCCCAATTCAACGATTGTGGGTTCTGTTGGGTCGCTTTCATGGAAAGGGAAGTGCGCAACATCATCATGATTGCCCGGCACTTGAAAAAATGGCACACCCAATTTTTCCATGTACGTTAAATAACGTTGGTAAGTCACAGTTGTCGGGGTTTGTGCCACATCACCTGTATGTACAATTAAATCAATTTTTGGATGTTGATGGTGCATCAAATCAATAACAGCATGAAAACTTTGTTCGGGATGCATTCCAACAAATTCTAAATCTGGAGAGTCCAACAAGTGTGTGTCGGTAATTTGGATCATCACAAAATCTTGTTGCGATGCCGTTGAGACGTGAAAAGTCACCGCCTAAGCTCCTCGGTTTTCTTATTGTTGTTGTCATTGTTTTGGATGTGTTGTGCAAGCCATTGTAAAGCCATGATCACAGCTGCATTTTTTAAACGTCCATTTTTGAATAATGTTTCAAGGTCTGCATATTCAAAGATATGTAGTTGAATATTTTCACCTTCGTCTGGCATACCAAATACACCGCCGTGCGTGGGTAGCTCCACTTCCGCCACATATAAGTGGAAAAACTCAGAACAAGCGCCTGCTGAAGGGAAAAAACTAAAGAGATGTTTTAACTCAGTGATCTCACAACCCGATTCTTCAAGACTTTCGCGACGAATACAGTTTTCAGGCGATTCATCGCCATCGAGCACACCTGCAATAATTTCAAGTTGCCATGCCGAATCCACATCATTTAGCGCGCCAATCCTAAATTGTTCAATCAGTGCGAAACGTTTTTGTTGATCATCGTACAGTAAAACACCCGCCGCCTCTGGGCGACGAATTAGTTCTCGTTGAATGATAGGCGAATATTCACTTTGATTAAATAAGCGATGCTTAAGGCGCACCTGTTCTACTTGAGTGAATCCTCGGAATAAATATTCTCGAGATTCTATCGAAACGTCGGATGCTGAATAGCTGGCGTGGTCAAGAATATCCATCTTCAAGGGGGATGAGATTGTACATATCTCATCCTAACCGAGAATGATTTTTAGACAAATGTTTTTTTCGCCAAATTACACCTTGTGGTATAACTTTTGACCATGTTCCTGATAAGCGGTTTTCATGGCGTTGAGACCCGCTTCAACCTCTGCATTATCATCCTTAGGTGGATTCGCATTTTTTTGGTTTTGCGCATAATCTCTCACATTTTGCGTGATCTTCATCGAACAAAATTTAGGCCCACACATTGAACAGAAATGCGCCGATTTATGTGCATCTTTTGGCAGCGTTTCATCGTGCATACTGCGTGCCGTATCAGGGTCTAAGCTCAAATTAAATTGATCATCCCAACGGAATTCAAATCGTGCTTTCGATAGTGCATTATCACGGACTTGTGCACCCGGATGACCTTTTGCCAAGTCAGCAGCATGAGCAGCAATCTTGTAGGTGATAATGCCGTCTTTCACGTCTTTTTTGTTTGGTAAACCTAAGTGTTCTTTTGGTGTGACATAACACAACATCGCCGTGCCATACCAACCAATCATGGCTGCGCCAATTGCCGAAGTAATATGGTCATAACCCGGTGCAATATCAGTCGTCAATGGCCCAAGCGTGTAGAAAGGCGCTTCTTTACAGACTTCAAGTTGTAGATCCATATTTTCTTTAATCATATGCATTGGCACATGACCTGGCCCTTCAATCATCACTTGTACATCATGTTCCCATGCACGATGGGTCAGTTCACCTAAAGTTTTTAATTCGCTAAATTGCGCTTCATCGTTGGCATCTTGAATGCTGCCCGGACGCAAGCCATCACCTAAGCTGAATGATACGTCGTAGGCTTTCATGATTTCGCAAATTTCATCAAAGTGCGTATAGAGGAAGTTTTCTTGGTGATGTGCCAAGCACCATTGCGCCATGATCGAACCGCCACGAGACACGATGCCTGTTAAGCGATTTGCCGTCATCGGCACATAACGTAGTAATACGCCTGCATGGATGGTGAAATAATCCACACCTTGCTCAGCTTGTTCAATAAGCGTGTCTTTAAAGATTTCCCATGTTAAATCTTCGGCTACACCATCGACTTTTTCTAAGGCTTGATAAATTGGAACGGTACCAATTGGCACAGGCGAATTGCGGATAATCCATTCACGCGTTTCGTGAATATTTTTACCTGTTGATAAATCCATGATGGTGTCAGCACCCCAACGGGTTGCCCACGTCATTTTCGCTACTTCTTCGTCAATGCTAGAACCGAGTGCGGAGTTACCAATATTGGCATTAATTTTCACCAAGAAATTACGACCAATAATCATCGGTTCAATTTCAGGATGGTTAATGTTGGCAGGGATAATTGCACGTCCTTCAGCAATTTCTTGACGGACAAATTCAGGGGTAATTTCAGTTAAATTTTTGGCACCGAAGTTTTGACCTTCATGCTGACGTAAATCAATATTTTCGCGTTGACGTTGATTTTCACGAATCGCGATATATTCCATTTCAGGCGTGATAATGCCTTGACGTGCATAATGCATTTGCGAGACGTTTTTGCCTGCTTTAGCACGACGTGGTTTTTGAATATGAGCAAAACGGATGTCCGCAGTCCGAATATCTTTTAATCTTTCTTGCCCAAAAGATGAGCTAAGTGTGTCTAAGCGTTCAGTATCGTTACGTTCTTCAATCCAGCTTTCACGAACATTTGGCAAACCTTGATTTAAATCAATTTTTACATTTGGGTCGGTATAAACGCCAGACGTGTCATAGACCATGACTGGTGGATTATATTCGCCACCTAAACCTGTCGGCGTTTCAGTCAAACTAATTTCACGGAAAGGCACTTGAATATCTGGGCGTGAACCTTGGATATAGATTTTTTGTGATGCAGGTAAAATTCGAGTGAGATCTTTAGCGTCTTGCTCATGTTGAGCAGAAATATCAGCAGTGGACAGATTCGTTAATTGGTTCATGACATGATCCTAATAGAAAGCATTAACGAATCAAGCACGATCAAAAACGCTGGCAGACTTATCTTCTTGATAAATATAGCTAAGTTTTTGTTGGGCTTGATTCCTACGCAGGGATTAACCTGATCAGGTTCAACGGTACTGATTTTTAAATTTAAGAATTAAAATCATCTCAGCAGCTTGTTAGCCGCGCTCCGTCAAGCAATGTGTTTAGCCTAACAGATTTTGTACTTTTAAGGGTGTCAATTCGTGATGGTTCACAATCTAGAAATCCGTGTTATTGTCATAAAACTTTCATGATTGTTGTGTTTTAATCACCCATCATTTTCCATGCGTCAGTGGAGGCATACTGTGAGTCCAAGTAATCCTGTGTTAAGTCACCATATTTCTTCACAATTTAATGAAGACTTACAAGATGTTCATACCAAATTTATGACCATGGGCGGTCTAGTTGAGCAGCAAGTGGCAAATGCCATTCATGCGCTGTTAGAGACAGATGAAAATTTAGCCGTCGATGTACAATTCAAAGACAGTGTCGTGAATCAATTTGAACGTGATATTGATGAAGGATTGACTTTGATTTTAGCGCGTCGCCATCCTGCTGCAATTGATTTGCGCATGGTGATTGCGATGAGTAAAGCCAATACCGACCTTGAGCGTATTGGTGATGAAGCTTCTAAAATTGCTCGCATTGCACAAAATTTGTGTGAAGAAGGTGAGTCGCCACGTGGTTATGTGGAAGCACGTCATATTGGTAATCAAGTCCGTGTAATGATTCATGATGCACTAGATGCATTTGCACGCCTTGATGCTGAACAAGCGCTTCGAGTTGTAATGGCAGATGGTGATATTGATCGTGAATATCAATCAGCAACACGCACATTGATGACCTATATGATTGAAGATCCACGTCATATTTCGCGTGTGATTAATGTGATGTGGGTGTTGCGTTCTCTAGAGCGTATTGGTGATCATGCTCGAAATATTTCAGAGCAAGTGATCTATATGGCGAAAGGTACGGATGTACGTCATACCAGTATCGAAGAAATTGAACAAAAAGTGAATCAACCATAATAGATCATAAATAAAATGATAAAGGTCTGCTGAGCAATTCGCAGACCTTTATTTGTTTGCAGATCGCAATTTCTGTTATTAGTTTTTTTCAAAACTCTGTTTCTATCTTTCTTTTCATTCATTGTGCAAAAATGTCATTTAATCCCTGTGTTGGAGTATATGAAGATGATGCGTTTTCTGAGACAAAAAAATAAAGCCAGTTTTGTATTTTTTATTATTACCCTCTACGCTTTTTTAGGCTTTGGTTTGGGCTTTATCATTTGGGAATATGTTCTGCAATAAAAAAATCCCAGACTTCGGGGGAAAGTCTGGGAGAGAAATATCATGCTTTGCTGAGATATAGGGTTATCTCTATCTTTCTATGACCTACTATAAGTTTGCAGATCGACAGTGTCATGTAGACAACTGTGTATAGTCTGTAATGCTTTATTGCTTATGTAAATAAAGCGTAAAATTGATGTGATGAAGTTTGCATTTTGCGGGATGGTTGTTGGTTGGTGCTAAGAAAATATTGATGCTTATCAAGCCAGAAGATGAGACTGAATTTTACTATTTGTTATAACTTTGATTTTATTTATTGAGTTGGATACTAAAGCAACGACAATTAATCGTTACTTTAGTTGAGATTACGAACATCTTTCTTATCTTACGCTAGGGCAGAGCGGTGCTCTGCTTAACCTTGAACTGCGAGCATAGCTCTTTGTCTTGCGACACAGGCAACGATTATTAATCGTTGCTTTAATTTTGCTCGAAGCATAGCTTCTCGCCTTGCATAAGAGATTCTTTTTAATTGTAGCCTACGCGGACTTCGTCCTTGTCTTGCAGAAAACTAAAGCATTGCTTAACCTTGAACTACGAGCATAGCTCTTCGTCTTGCGACACAGGCAACGATTATTAATCGTTGCTTTAATTTTGCTCGAAGCATAGCTTCTCGCCTTGCGCAAGGGC
The DNA here is from genome assembly GCA_036660195.1 of Acinetobacter sp. Lineage (GTDB taxonomy): Bacteria > Pseudomonadota > Gammaproteobacteria > Pseudomonadales > Moraxellaceae > Acinetobacter. The sequence continues at coordinate 1,795 of JAVXBC010000082.1, read as the reverse complement.
AAAGCGCTGCTTTGCTTAACCTTGCTCAGGCTTCCAGCCTTCGGCTTTTTCTACACTGTCGTCATTCGAGAAAAATTTCTCGCGCTGTTCTTCGAGGAATTTCTTAGCATCGGGTTCAAACACGTTCAAGCGTTTTTCATTAATCAGCGTCGTTTGGTGTTTTAACCATTCTTGCCACGCTTGTTTTGAAATATTCTCAAAGAACTCTTGACCTTTTGCACCCGGAAATGGGGCGAAATCAAGACCGTCCATTTCTGTTTGGTATTTGCGGCAAAATACTTGTCTAGTCATCATTAATCCTTAAGTGTATAGCTGTTCTAAGCGAACGTGTGCACGAGCAATCGCTGCTTCCACTTGTTTAGGCGCAGTACCACCGATATGATCGCGAGCATTCACCGATGCTTCGAGTGTTAATGCTTTTTCAAAGACATCTGCTTGAATTA
>JAVXBC010000082.1:0-1252 GCA_036660195.1 Acinetobacter sp. | reverse complement strand
GCATTCACCGATGCTTCGAGTGTTAATGCTTTTTCAAAGACATCTGCTTGAATTAAATTTGAAAATTGCTGTAACTGTTCAAGGGTTAATTCAGATAAATCTTTATTTTCTGCCACCCCTAAAGCCACGGCTTTACCCACAATTTCATGTGCATCACGGAATGCCACGCCATTTTTTACCAAGTAATCGGCTAAGTCAGTAGCAGTCGAGAAACCACGTAAAGCTGCTTCACGCATAATTTCAATGTTTGGTACCAGTGCAGGAATCATGTCGGCGAATGCCATGAGTGAACCACGCACGGTATCAATCGCATCAAATAAGGGTTCTTTGTCTTCTTGGTTGTCTTTGTTATAAGCCAATGGCTGACCTTTCATTAAGGTGAGTAGGCTGATTAAGTCACCAAAAACACGACCCGACTTACCACGAATAAGCTCAGGAACATCAGGGTTTTTCTTTTGCGGCATAATGGATGAGCCAGTACAAAAGCGATCTGGAATATTCACAAATTTGAATTGTGCAGATGTCCATAAAATGAGTTCTTCAGACATACGTGATAAATGCATCATGATTAATGCAGCAGCAGCATTGAATTCAATGGCAAAATCACGGTCTGAAACGGCATCCAATGAATTTTCAGAAACGGCTTCAAAACCTAAAAGTTCAGCGGTATAGGCACGATCAATGGGATAGGTTGTACCCGCGAGTGCTGCGGAACCGAGTGGCATACGATTAACACGTTTGCGACAATCTTGCAGACGCTCGGTATCACGTACCAACATCTCAAACCAAGCCAACAAATGATGACCAAAAGTCACAGGTTGCGCCGTTTGCAAATGAGTGAAGCCTGGCATAATCGTATTGACATTTTTGCTTGCTAAACCCAATAAACCTTTTTGCAGACGTAGCAATAAACCTAAGATATCATCAATTTCATCACGCAAATATAAGCGAATATCAGTCGCGACTTGGTCGTTACGGCTACGGCCTGTGTGTAATTTTTTACCTGTAATACCAATTCGTTGAGTCAAACGCGACTCAATATTCATGTGCACATCTTCTAAATCAATCCGCCATTCGAATTGACCCGCTTCAATTTCAGCTTGAATGGTACTTAAACCTTGAACAATGTCGTCGCGCTCAGCATCCGTCAGCACGCCAACTTTGGCAAGCATGGTGGCATGTGCAATAGAACCTGCGATATCTTGTTTATAAAAACGTTGGTCAAATTGCACAGATGCGGTAAATTCTGCAA
>JAVXBC010000081.1:0-12345 GCA_036660195.1 Acinetobacter sp. | reverse complement strand
CACTACATTTAGTAGTAGCACTCCACTCCAGAATCAAGGAAAATAGCCGTTTTTGATCAGCGAACTGTTTCTTCGCCTTTGCGCTGCAATCCATGTAGTGCCTCGATCTTGTTCAGGATAGTGTCATGCAATTTGAAAAATTAGGTCAGTCAGGACGCGCACGTCGTGGTCGACTGACGTTAGAACACGGTGTTGTGGAAACGCCTGTGTTTATGCCTGTAGGTACTTACGGCACAGTCAAAGGCATGTTGCCCCGTGATATTGAAGAAATTCAAGCACAAATTATCTTAGGCAATACCTTTCATTTATATTTACGCCCTGGTTTAGACGTTGTGAAAGCACATGGCGGTCTACATGAGTTTATCCGATGGGATAAACCAATTCTGACTGACTCAGGCGGTTTCCAAGTATTTAGCTTGGGTGCAATGCGTAAAATTAAAGAAGAAGGCGTGACTTTCCGCTCTCCGATTGACGGTTCAAAAGTCTTTTTATCACCTGAAATTTCAATGGAAATTCAACATGTCTTAAATTCTGACATCGTGATGATTTTTGATGAATGTACGCCATACCCTGCCACCCATGAAGAAGCGCAAAAATCATTGCAGCTTTCTTTGCGTTGGGCAAAACGCTGTAAAACCCACCACCACGATGAACTGAACAATAAAAATGCCTTATTCGGCATTATTCAAGGTGGTATGTACGAAGACCTGCGTGAAGAATCATTAAAAGGCTTACTTGAAGTCGGCTTTGATGGTTATGCCATTGGTGGCTTATCTGTCGGTGAACCTAAAGAAGAAATGATCAAAGTGCTGGATTATCTACCAGTCAAAATGCCAGAAGATAAACCACGCTACTTAATGGGCGTTGGCAAACCAGAAGACATCGTGGAAGCAGTACGTCGCGGCGTTGACATGTTTGACTGTGTGATGCCAACACGAAATGCACGGAATGGTCATTATTTTGTCACGGATGGTCTGGTAAGAATTCGTAATAGTCGCTATCGCCATGATCAAGGGCCTTTAGACCCACATTGTGATTGCTACACTTGTAAAAACTTTAGCCGTGCCTATCTATATCATTTAGAGAAGTGCGGTGAGATGTTAGCGTCAATGTTAGGGACGATTCACAACTTGCGCTATTACCAACGTTTAACACAAGGTATGCGTGATGCACTGGATAACGGTACATTTGATGACTATGTCACCGACTTTTATGCACGTCGTGGCTTAGAAGTACCTGCTTGTCCTGAAGACTAATGTAAAGTAAATGCATCAAGATTTGCGCCTGATCGAAAGACAAGGTACATTGCAAATCGAATTGGAATTTATTGTTAATTTTGCCTTTTAATTTTAGGAAATCGAAATGAGTTTTTTAATTTCTACTGCCCATGCAGCGCCTGCTGCTCAACCTGCTGGCGGTATGATGATGCAATTCGTCATGATTGCTGTGTTTATTGGGATTTTCTATTTCCTCATCTGGAGACCACAAGCAAACCGTGCTAAAGAACATCGTGCACTCATTGACAGCGTGACCGTTGGCAGTGAAATCGTGTTTGCAGGTGGCTTAATGGGCAAAGTAACTAAACTTGATGGCGACTTTGCAGTCGTTGAACTGAGCCGTGGCGTAGATATTAAAGTCCAACGTGCCAGTGTCATTTCGGTATTGCCTGAAGGCACACTCAATAACCTTTAATCATTAAATCGTCGTGCCTATGCACGACTTTTTCATTTAAGAAGAAAACAAATGCGTTACCCTGCATGGAAATATTTACTGATCCTTGTTGTACTTGCGATCAGTACGTTATATGCATTACCAAGTATGTATCCAGATGAACCTGCTGTCCAAATTTCTGGGGCAAAAGCAGGCACTCAAATTGATCAGACGATAGTGCAAAAAGCTGAGCAAATTCTGAAAGCGGCCAATATTAGTAGCCACGACAATAGTTTTACCAATAATGCGGCGCTGTTACGCCTAGACACTTCGGAAGCGCAATTAAAAGCCAAAGAAGTGTTACGACGTGATTTAGGTGACAATTACGTGGTTGCCCTCAACTTAGCACCTACAACACCTGAATGGTTGCAAAAGATTGGGGCTAAACCGATGAAACTCGGTTTGGACTTACGTGGCGGTGTACATTTGCGTCGTCAATTTCGTGACAACAAAATTAAGTTTAATAATCTTGCTTTAAGCAATAACACCATCACTATCCAATTTGCGGATAATACCGATCGTGATGCTGCGACTGATTTCTTACGTCGCAATGGCAATGAATTTACCCAACAAGCGCTTGCAACTTCAACAGGTGCAACGCTCAAGCTGAATTATACCGATGCGCGTCGTCAAGAAATTCAGTCTTATGCGGTGAATCAGAACTTAACCACACTTCGTAACCGTATTAACGAACTCGGTGTAGCAGAAGCATTGGTACAAACTCAAGGTAGCAACCGTATTGTGGTTGAATTACCGGGCGTGCAGGATACTGCTGAAGCCAAACGTGTTTTGGGGCGTACTGCAAACTTAGAATTCCGCTTGGTTGCCGATAGTAACGATCAATATATTGACCAATACACGGGTAAATATAACGGTCAAACGACCCCACCGGGCACTGAAGTTTTTGCTTTTCAATCTTTAGATAGCGGCCGTCAATTACTATTACAACGTAATCGTATTTTGACAGGTGAGCGTGTTCAAAATGCAAGCTCTGGTTTTAGCCAAGACTCAGGCGGTGCGGAAGTAAATATTACGCTCGACACTGCGGGTGGCAAGCTCATGGCAGATGCGACGCGTAGTGCTGTAGGCAAACGTATGGCGGTTTTGTTTATTGAGAATAAACAAAAAATTAGCTATGTCGCAGACCCTAAAACTGGCACACAAACCGAAGTTCGTACACCTTATACTGAATCTGTGGTGATTAATGCTGCAACCATTCAAGCGGTATTAGGCTCGCAATTCCGTATTACTGGTTTAGATTCACCACAAGAAGCGGCTGAACTTGCGCTTATGTTACGTGCAGGCGCATTAGCCGCACCAATGTACTTCGTTGAAGAACGTGTAGTTGGCCCAAGCTTAGGTCAAGACAATATTGATGCTGGTGTACTTTCAACTCAAATTGGTTTCCTTTTGGTTGCCATTTGGATGATCGTGTTCTTCCGTTTATTTGGTTTGATTGCGAACTTTGCCTTAGTCTTTAACCTTGCCATGATCTTGACGATTATGTCTTGGCTTGGCGCTTCCCTCACCCTACCAGGTATTGCGGGTATCGTAATTGGAATTGGAATGGCAGTCGATGCCAACGTCCTCATTTGTGAACGTATACGAGAAGAAATGCTGTGGGGGGCATCGCCCAAACAAGCCATTGTGGCAGGTTATGACCGTGCCTATAACACCATTTTCGACTCCAACCTCACCACGTTCATTGTTGCATTTATTCTATTTGCAATTGGTACTGGCCCAATCAAAGGCTTCGCTGTGACGTTGATGATTGGTATTGTTTGTTCGATGTTTACTGCAATTACAGTGACTCGTGCAATCGTACAGCTCATTTATGGCAAACGCCGTAATTTGACCAAGTTGAGTATATAAGGAGATTGATATGACTAATCTGACTCAACAAGACTCAAAACAATACGGTCGTCCTGATGATCTAAAAATCATCCCATTTATGAAAATTGCCGTACCTGCGGCAATCTTCTCGGTGTTGATTACCCTGGCCAGTATTTTCTTTATTGTCAGTAAAGGTTTAAACCTCGGTTTGGATTTTACAGGTGGTATTTCCGCTGAATTGAACTACACCAAAGCGGTGCAGCCAGCTCAAGTGGCACAAGCCCTCGACCGTGCAGGCTTCAAAGATGCGGTGGTACAAACCTTAGGCAGTAATACTGACCTGATTGTGCGTATGCCTGTACAAGAAGACCTGAACGTTGAAGACCTCAGTGGTACGATTACCAAAGCGGTGCAATTACCTGACAATACCGTAGAAGTTCATAAAGTTGATGCGGTGGGCGGACAAGTTGGTAACGAACTTTATATTCGTTCTGCTGGTGCGCTTGCCCTTGCTTTGATTTTAATGCTGATCTACGTGACCATTCGTTTCGAGTTTAAACTTGCGATGGGTGCAGTAATGTCGTTATTTCACGATATCGTCATTATTATTGGTACATTTGCCCTGTTTCAATGGCAATTTGACTTGACCGTGCTAGCAGCGATTCTTGCAGTTATGGGCTTCTCGCTCAACGATAACATCGTTGTGTCTGACCGTATCCGTGAGAACTTCCGTAAAATTCGTGGAGCTACGCCGCGTGAGATTGTGGATATTGCATTAACTGAAACCTTACGTCGTACTATTCACACATCAATGACCTTATTACTGGTAATTCTTGCCATGATGTTCTTAGGCGGTGATGGTTTACATTGGTTCTCTGTTGCAATGTTTGTCGGTGTATTCGTTGGTACATATTCTTCGATTTATATCGGTACTGCATTTGCCCTATGGCGTGGTCTAAACCGTCAAGACTTTATTGTCCAAGTTAAGCCTGAATTTGATGAAGATGAAGTAGAAATTCCTTAAATCTATGACTTTGTCGATTCAAATAAAAATGCCAGCGCAATGCTGGCATTTTTATGAACTTCCTAAGACCTAAGATAATTTATAATTCATGGTATCAAAGAAGTCAGAAAATAAATCTACAAAGTTATCACCTACTTTACACTCACCATTTTGAATAAAAATCGTTTTACCTGAGAGTATATCTAATACTTCTGCTTCGTATAAATTATGATTTTCCCAAAATGTAATTTGAGAAATATATTGATCGGTATCCAAAGATATTTTAGTAAAATAATCGGCAGACTGAACTATTTCAATATTAAAAAATTCATCTAAAGAATCTTCTAGCTCCAATAGCCATCCTGTAAATTCTTTTAACAAAATATCCTCCAATACATATTCTTCGATTTATATCGGTACTGCATTTGCCCTGTGGCGTGGTCTAAACCGACAAGACTTTATTGTTCAAGTTAAGCCTGAATTTGATGAACATGAAGTAGAAATTCCTTAATTTCTACTGATTTCTTGAATGCGCCCCTCATTTTGATTAAACAGCATCTGCATTCATATAGTTGAGTCTCCATGCATTTCCATCTGGGTCTAAAAATCCATGCGTATATACAAAGCCTAAATCTTGCGGTTCATCGTACAAACTTCCGCCAAAAGCAACTGCTTGAGCAACCAGTTCATCTACCTGTGCTTTATTATTGCAATCTAAACAAATTACCACCGCCGTTGAATTTTCAGGGTCGGAGATTGGTTTAGGTGTAAAATTTCTCAAGCTTTCATCAAGATGCACCATAATGCGAATCTGATCGGTGACAATCATACATTGACAATCAGGGCCACGAAATAATGGATGTGCTTCAAAACCTAGTGCAGCATAAAACTGAACAGCTCGATCAAGCTGTTTAACTGGAATGTTGACCGTAATCGTATTTGGGTTCATAAAACTACTCTGAGCAAATGTACCCTATTATTTATACCGCATTGTTTTTACATAGCTCAAATGAAATTCGACATTTCAAATCCAAACCATTTTTAGATATGTGAAATGATCTGAATGTGTGGAAACTGAAATCCACGACAGGACTGCTCTGAACGCCAAGACACGGTCAAAATAATAGAACCATTTAAGACAAAATTTTGATAGGCAAATGTTCCAATCAATGGGTGTGAACAAATCCCCCCTGAATGAGTTGGATGCATTTGCGTATTTAAATCTTTTAAGTCTAAGCGAATGCCTAAACCAGAAGCTTTTAAGACGGCTTCTTTGGTCGTCCACACGCGAAACCAATATTCACGATCTTGATCTTGTTGCTGCCACGTTTGATATTCTTCAGCATGAAAAGCATGTTGCGCCAAAGCATCAAAACGGACGTTTCGATCTAAGTCTTCAACATCAATACCAATATCTTTGACGTGCTCGCTGATCGCCAACGCATAGTTTTTCTGGCTATGTGAATGATTGAAATGCAAAGGATGAGAAGTGAGAAAAGGTTTGCCCTGTTCATGTTTTTCAAACTGCAAAGCGTCTATAGGACAATGTAAATAATCTGCTAATAGTTGATCGCGACAATTTTTAATTTGTGCTTTTTTATAATGATTAAATGACTTTAAATCTAAAAAATGTGGTTTGCTTTGCTTAATGAGTTGAGCCAATGCCTGAACATGTATTTCAATTTTACGTGTTGTCATTGGCTTCACTCATAAAGCCCTTCCCCCTACACAACTCACACAAGGGTTGGGAAATTTTTAGAACTTAACAAGATCGCCTTTCAACGCAATACCTGCTACCGCCATGCCTTTATGGCATTCGTAAGTTGTCGAACTTTGTACTTCGTTCTTTTTATAATAACTCACGATATTGGTCACTGCATTTGCACCACGCGCTTTGGCTGCTTTATCCAATTGTAAAAGCGCTGAACGTAATACCCAGTCACAAGCAGATTCAGCAGATTTTCCAAAACCATTGGTTTTTTGATTGGTCATAATGCCCTGTTGAATAACACGACCACCCGATTTATTACCTTTAAGATAGAACTTTACCGAACCATCCAAAGTACCATCTGCTACAGCACGTTCAACCGCTGATTTAAAATCAAGCTGATGCGCAACATCCGCCGCTTGAGCAGACGCCGCGAAGCCTGCCAATAAAGTTGTTGCTAAAAATAATTGTTTAATTGACATGATGATGCCCCTTGTTATGTCGTACGTTTAAAAATGAGTGAAGTATTAATTCCGCCAAAGGCAAAGTTATTGCTGATCATTATATTGATATTGGCTGTTCTTACTTGCTCGGTAATATAATCTAATTCGCCACAAAGTGGGTCAATTTCATCTAAATTCAGCGTTGGAATGAGTTCCCCTCGATTCATCATTTCAATGCCTAACCACGCTTCAATTGCACCACACGCACCCAAAGTATGCCCAAAATAACTTTTGAGCGAACTGATCGGCTTAAAACCAAGTACACGTTGGGTCGCTTGGCTTTCTGCAACATCCCCTTGCGCTGTTGACGTACCATGTGCATTGACATAGTCAATTTCACTTGCATCCAACTGTGCATCTTTCAATGCCATTTGCATACAACGACCCATCATTTCACTATCAGGTTTGGTCACATGCTGCCCATCGGTATTGCTGGCATAGCCAATAATTTCCGAATAGATTTTTGCACCACGTTGCACCGCATGTTCATATTCTTCAAGAATTAAGCAGCCTGCACCTTCACCTATGACCAATCCATCTCGATTGGCTTCAAAAGGACGTGGCGATTTTTCAGGTTGATCATTCATGCGACTGGTTGCCAATAACACATCGAACACGGCAGCTCCCGCAGCACTGAGTTCTTCTGCACCGCCTGAAATCATAACCGTTTGTTTACCCAATTTAATTGCTTCGTAGGCTTGCCCAATCGCCATCGAACCCGATGTACAAGCACTCGATGTCGGTAGCGTTAAACCTTTTAATCCAAAATACACCGTCATATTGACGGCACTGGTGTGCGACATCATACGGATATAGGTCGTGGCATTAATTTTACTCATGTCTTGAGCATTCAGCATATTACCAAATTCACTGACAGCATCTACACTACCTGCCGATGATCCAAACGCAACCCCAACATCGCCACTAGACAGTAATTCACTACCGAGTAATCCTGCATCGCGTAATGCATTTTCAGCACTAATCACGGACATTAATGCAACGCGCCCCATGCCACGGGTAATTTTACGGTTGTAATGTTTAGGAATTTGAAAGGATTGAACTGGCCCTGCAAGTTTTGTTCTCAGATCTTCATATATTTTCCATTCAGGCATGTAGCGGATTCCGCTTTGACCTGCATGGAATTTAGAAAAGATTTCATCGGCAGTTTCGCCCAAAGAGGTAATTCCTGCCATGCCTGTAACAACGACACGCTTCATTAGATCAAACCTCCATTGACGGAAATAACTTGGCGCGTGATGTATGACGCATCATCTGAACATAAAAATTTCACCACACTTGCCACCTCATCGACCTGCCCCATTCTTTGCATTGGAATCATTTTCAAGGCATGATCTTTGACTTCTTCTGTTACCATTTCGGTTTCAATTAAACCAGGTGCAACGCAATTCACGGTAATTTTTCGCTTCGCTAATTCCAACGCCAAAGCTTTCGTTGCACCAATTAAACCGGCTTTCGCCGCGCTATAATTGACCTGCCCACGATTGCCCATAATGCCTGAAACAGAAGATAACGTGACGATTCGTCCACCTTTGCGTAAATGAATCATTGGCATTATCAATGGTTTGAGCACATTGTAAAAACCATCTAGGGAGGTTGAAATCACCTCATCCCAATCGTTATCGGTTAAGGCTGGAAATGCACCATCGTGTGTTAGTCCTGCATTGAGCACCACTCCATAAAATGCACCATGTTGCTCAACATCTTTTTCTAATAAAGTTCTAACAGATTCACGTGCATTCACATCAAATAAGACGTAGTGACTATTGCGACCAAGCTGCTGAATTTGTTCGACCACTTGTTGTGCTTCCGCTTCACGCGAACGTGCATGAATGGCGACATCAAAGCCTGCTTGAGCCAATTGCAAGGCAATGGCTTTACCAATCCCACGGCTTGAACCTGTCACTAATATTCTTCTTTGCATGTCGTTTCCTAAATACTTTCTCAAAAATCATTAATTTTATGATCTGAATATCACAAAAGTTGGATACTCGAAAACGTCATTCACAACCTGCATGGTATCAACACGATAATGTTTCTGCGATACAATTCGATAAATGCAAGAATTGAACAGGTTTTGTGGATGACAATGGTTTTGCCTACTTTTGCCGAAACAAAAGTAGGTCGAGCCGAAGGCTTATCCTTAAAGTTGATGAGAACTCAGTAAGACTCCGCTCAAAAGCTTCACATCAAATTCATTTAAACTTATAACTTTAATGCGGATTGATCCGTTGGCTCATACACACTTAACAAAGCGCTAATCACGTCATCCACATAATGAATTTCACATGCAAACTGCCCTAAACCCTCATGCAAATATTGCTGTTCCACCCGAATTTTTAGGGTCTGACCAAGCGCAAAATAGGCAAAAGGTAAAAGTAATTTTCGCGTCCCTAACAAAAACCCGACCCGAGGTGACTGTTGCTTTTGCTGACCCAACCAACCTGAATAAGCACTCACCGTTTGTGCCATAATTTCAATACTTGCCCATGTCGGTAAACCCTCTTTTTCGCAGAACATCAAATCCTCTGTAATAGTGAGTTCTGCAATCGCATAACCTTCATTTGCTTCCACAATATGGTCAATAAATACCATAGGCTGTTCGTGTGGAATATACTGAATTGCCTCCAATTTCATTTATTGCTCCACGCCAAATAGCAAACTGATATTACTTCCGCCAAAGGCAAACGAATTGCTCATTGCATATTGAATTGGTTGTTGAAGCTGAGCATCTTTTACATAGTTTTGATCGGCTAATTCAGGATCAATTACGATATTTTGATGCAATGGCAGCCAATTTTGATCTTTTAATAATTGCGTACAAATGAATGCTTCTATCGCCCCTGCTGCGCCCAAACAATGCCCTGTTTTATGCTTGGTACTACTTAATGCAACCGTGTGATCTGGAAAAACCTGTCGAATTGCTTTGACTTCCATCGCATCATTTTGTGGGGTTGCTGTCCCATGCAAATTCACATATCCAACTTGTCGTGGCTTCACTTCAGCAACATCTAAAGCACGTTGCATTGCCTTTGTCGCGCCAATACCCTGTGGATGGGGTGCAGAAATATGCCATGCATCCATCGATTCACCCGCGCCATACAACATGATTGGTGCAGACGCTTTGGTCAATAAAAATAATGCTGCTGCTTCACCAATATTAATACCATCACGATTTTCGCCGCAGGGTTGGCAAATATCCGCCGATAAACTTTCGAGGCTGTTAAAACCATTTAAGGTGAGTTGACACAAAGTATCTACCCCGCCGACCAACACAGCATCAGCCAAACCTGCTTGAATTAAACGCTGTCCAGCAGCAAAGGCTTTAGCACTTGATGAGCATGCCGTTGATATAGTGTAAGCCGCGCCTTGCCAGTTCAAATGCTGTTGTAATGCTTTTGCCAAACATCCCATTTCTTGTGGTTGGTGCGCAATATCAATCGACTGATCGCCATCAAAATACTGTTTCAATAAAGCTTCACTATCTGAAATACCTGAAGTTGATGTTCCAACCACGATACTTAAACGCTTAGGGTCAATCTGCGCCACAAAATCACGAATTTCATCTTCGATTTTGGCTAAAGCGGTCAGCGCAAAACGTAAGTTTCGAGAATCAAATATTTGTAGGTGTTCAGGAGTTTCTTGAATCAATGCAGAATGATAACGACCGACCCAAACTGAATGATCTGGCAGTAATCCTTGTTCTAAGTTCAAGGTATTCTTGGTTTCAGTCAAACTTTGCTGAATCTGATGCGCATCATTTCCCAAGGCTGAAAGTCCCACACTGAATGGAATTCCCACCGCTTGGAATTGTGGCAATGTTGAATTTTGTAGCGACTGGCTCATGGTTGTACCTTTTGATCAGCTTGATCTGCATTTAAGGTATTTTCTATTGGGATTAAGGTCATGCGGTACGGCACTTGAATATTATCAACTTCAATCATATTGGCTTCATGTTTAATCTGTAATACCGCTTGCTGAGCAATTGAAATGCTTTGCTGATTACCGCTATTTTCCACTTGAACAGCCTGTTGACCCAATTGAGAAAAATTCGGATAAGTCGCAAATAAAATATCTCGAACGACAAACTCAAACGGCAACAAACGCATTTGCTCAATACGTTGCTGAACCTTGAGCTGTTGTCCATCAAACTGGAGTTGAAATAAAGATTGCCCTGTCAAACTAAGCCCGACCAGATTCAACTGCTGTCCTTGCTGTTGTTGATACAGTAAAAAACTAAAACTTTTGTCTTTCCACTGCACTTCAACTTGATCTTGTCGTTGATACTGCTGCGCCTGCCATTGGCTACTTTTCAAGCCTTGTGCATGAGGTGTCAATTGACATCCACTCGAAAACAGCACACTGCTGCACAATAGGCACATCCACATCCTTTGCATATTAATTCTCTAAGGCCTGTGCTTGCTCTACACCGTCACGACAATATTCTGCCAAAGTGCTTAAACGACGTTTCGCATTTTTATGAATTGGATTCGTTTCATCCCACGCATAACCTGCCAGTAAAGAGGAAACCATACGGCGGATACTTTCATTTTGACTATTTGAAAAGACCACATCTTGAAAATCACCTTCGTACCAAGACTCAACATAGGCACGAAATACTTGAATCCCTTTGCGTAGTGGCACTTCATACTCCTGCATCCAATCGACCTGCTCCCCTTGGAGTGCTCGATCAAGTAAAGGCACAGCAAGGCTCGATGATTTCAGCGCAATGGTCACACCAGAAGAAAAAACTGGATCTAAAAACTCGCCTGCATTACCCAATAACGCATAGTTTCGCCCTGCCAAATGCTTCACGTTGGCAGAATAACCCATCAAAGTGCGTACTGGTGTATCAAATTTTGCTTGTTGCAGAATCTGAGACAAACTCTGTTCATCGGCAAGAATACGTTTTAATAAAGCTTCAGGTTCATTTTCTGCTGAATCTTCGAGCTGATAGTGATCAAAGAAATCTTGTTCTGCCACCACACCGAATGATGCACGACCATCGGCAAATGGAATCAACCAATACCAAGCACGTGGATCTTTTTCATGCACGGTAACTAAAATCTTCTCTCTGTCAAAATCTGCTTGATTGCCAATTCCATCTTCAATATGAGTAAACAATGCACGACGAACGGGAAAATTTGAAGGGCTTTCTAAGTCTAAAAACTTCGGCAAGATTCTTCCAAAACCACTGGCATCCAGTAAAAATTTGGCTTGAATTTGATACTGCTGCTGAGCCTCATCTAAAACCGTTAATATCGGCTGATCCGATTCAACATCGACCGCAATCACTTCATGACCAAATCGAATATCTGCGCCATATTGCTGCGCTTGTTGTGCCAATAGATGATCGAAATCGGCACGGCGAACTTGCCATGTCGTTCCTGGGCCATCGGTAAATTTTTCAGTAAAATTATAATGGCTTCGTTTTTGACCACATAAAAATGCGGCACCATTTTTGAATTGGAATCCACGTGATTCGACGTGCTCACGAACGGTATCGAGCAAACCCGCTTCTTCTAAAAACACCATACACTGTGGCAATAATGATTCACCAATCGAAAAAC
>JAVXBC010000080.1:3028-12371 GCA_036660195.1 Acinetobacter sp. | reverse complement strand
CGAAAATTGGTAACAATTGCCCAACGACCAGATGCTGTAACCCCCATCCATGTTCCGCCCGATTGTAAATCCTGCCCTGCGACAATCTGACTATTTTTCCATTGATGCAATGCGGCACTCGGTCGGTGATAGAATTCATCACGATTTGAAATCAGACACAGCGGCATATCCTCTAAAACCTGCCAAGCAAACGCAACGATACACATATCTTTATTTCCACATCTTTACACATTGAATGTACAACATTTTTAATATCATTCCTTTACAATCTGCTCAAAATAAAATATTGAAGGAGCAACGATGCTGACCTATCCAAATATTGATCCAGTTGCACTAAGTTTAGGGCCAGTCAAAGTGCATTGGTATGGGCTAATGTACCTATTGGCTTTTTTATGTGCATGGGGTTTAGCCTCGTATCGTGCCAAGCAACGTGATGGCTGGACAGGCGATATGGTCTCCGATTTAGTCTTTTACGGCGCATTGGGCGTCGTACTGGGCGGACGTGTCGGCTATGCGCTGTTTTATGAATTTGGTAAATTTTTAGAAAATCCGCTTTGGCTATTCCAAGTCTGGACAGGCGGCATGAGTTTCCACGGCGGCTTTATCGGCGTGATGATTGCCATGCTGTTTTGGTGCAAGCGCTATGAAAAAACTTGGTTTCAAACCTTAGACTTTATTGCGCCATGCGTTCCAACAGGCTTGATGTTTGGGCGGATTGGTAACTTTATTGGTGGTGAACTTTATGGTCGCCCAGTGCAAGACCCAAACTTTGCTTTAGGGATGATTTTTCCAACCGACCCTTTAGGTTTAATTCGCCATCCTTCGCAAATCTATCAAGCATTTTGTGAAGGTTTAATTCTGTTCATCGTGTTGTGGTGGTTTAGTGCCAAACCTCGTCCACGTATGGCGGTGTCTGCTTTATTCCTCATCTGTTATGGTGTGGCGCGTTTCTTTATGGAATTTTATCGTCAACCCGATGCCGATCAAGGCTTCATCTTATTCGGCTGGATGACCAAAGGGCAAATTCTCAGTTTCCCAATGATTATTATTGGACTGGGGATGATGTGGTACGCCTACCATAAGAAAATTTATGACTGGCAAATCAAGAGATAAAGATTGGGGAGCGAAAGCTCCCTTTTTTAATGATGAGAACAATTAAAGTTTGACAAAATATATGGATATCCATATATTCGAATTAGTAAATATATAGGCTCGAATCATGAACCAAACTGACTTTTTTAAATGCCTTTCTGACCCGACACGTTTAGATATTTTAAAACTGGTCATGATGAAGCAAAACATCTGTGTCTGTGAACTGACCGAAAAATTACAACTGAGCCAACCTAAAATTTCCCGCCATTTGGCTTTACTGCGAAATTTAGCCATCTTGCTTGATCAACGCCAAGGTCAATGGGTGTATTACCGTATTAATCCTAATTTACCTGATTGGGCTATGGCTGTGCTTAATGTGATCGCTCAGCAAAACCGAGACCAGCCGAACCTTCTATTGATTCCCCACATTTCAACCTACTGTGAGTAATTTCCATGAAATTTTTATTCCTGTGTACGGGCAACAGTTGCCGCAGTATTCTTTCTGAAGTGTTATTTAACAGCCGTGCACCTGAAGGTTGGACTGCCTATAGCGCAGGTAGCAAACCTACAGGGAAAGTCCACCCTTTAACCATTAAAACTTTAGAAAACTTAGGCTTATCGACCAGCGATTTAAGCAGTAAAACGATTGATGATTGCGAACAATACCAGCCTAATGTGGTGATTACGGTTTGTGATCAGGCAGCTCAAGAAGCGTGCCCACTTTATTTGGGTGCTGCGATTAAAGCGCACTGGGGCTTGGCTGATCCCTCTCATTTAGCGCTTCCAGAAGATGAAAAACTAAAAGCTTTTTTAGTCACGGTGGCACATATCAACAAACGTTTAGATGCGTTATTTGCGTTGGATGTAGATCAATTGACACGCCCTGAACTCATCGCTGCAATCAATCAAATTTCACATATCGAGTAATTGCATGTCTACGTCAAAACTTTCATTTTTAGACCGCAATCTCACACTATGGATTTTTATGGCAATGGCATTGGGAGTTGGCATTAGTGTGTTCTTCCCTCAAGCATCGGTCGCATTGAATCAACTCAGCGTGGATTCAGTCAACATCCCGATTGCTATTGGACTAATTTTGATGATGTACCCACCTTTGGCAAAGGTGGATTATGCAACTTTGCCGCAAGTCTTTAATGATAAACGCACGCTCGCTTTATCTTTATTGCAAAACTGGCTGATTGCCCCTTTGCTCATGTTTGGCTTGGCGATTGTTTTTTTACATGCCTATCCTGAATACATGACAGGTTTAATTCTAATTGGTCTAGCACGTTGCATTGCCATGGTATTGGTTTGGAATAACCTTGCCTGTGGAGATAACCAATATGTTGCCGCGCTGGTTGCCTTTAACAGTATTTTTCAAATTTTGTTTTTTAGTAGCTATGCTTGGCTTTTCCTGACCTTTTTACCACCTTATTTTGGGGTAGAGGCGCAGGTTATCGACGTGAGTTTTTGGACGATTACTCATGCGGTATTGGTTTATTTGGGCATTCCATTTTTACTGGGTTTTCTAACACGCTTCATCTTAGTGAAACAAAAGGGTGACGAATGGTATCAGCACAAGTTCTTGCCGAAAATCAGCCCGCTTAGTCTGATCGCCTTATTATTGACCATTGTTGCGATGTTTAGTTTGAAAGGTGGAGATGTCGTTCATTTACCTTTCGATGTACTGAAAATTGCCATTCCACTGACGATTTATTTTGTGGTGATGTTCTTTGTCAGTTTCTTTATGAGTCAATGGATGGGCAATGATTATGCAAAAACAACGGCTATTGCATTTACAGCAGCAGGAAATAATTTTGAACTGGCATTAGCGGTTGCGATTGCGACCTTTGGACTCGCTTCACCTGTCGCATTTACCACAGTGATTGGGCCATTGGTTGAGGTTCCTGTACTCATCGGCTTAGTGAGTGTTTCACTTTGGCTTAAAACAAAAATGTTTTCAGCGAAGTAAAGCCTCTCATGCCTGAAATTTAGTTTTCAGGCATATCTCTTTTTATAAAAATTCTTGCAAAACCGAGTTTAAAAATACATGTCCTTGTGCAGTACAGGCGATTCGGTCGGGTGCTGCACTTAATAAATTTTTCTCACGCAAAGGATTTAGAGTTTGATTTAAATCATTCAAATTCAAGCCCGTGCGTTCATTATATAATGCCGCATCTACGCCATCATTTAAGCGCAAAGCATTCATCATAAATTCAAAAGGCAATTCTTCTGCCGCGATGCATGTCATTTGTGCATGTTCTGCGGGTACTTTGGCTAAATAATCTTTCGGTAAACGGGTTTTTTGAAAGCGATAGATTCCTTCTGGGCGTGTGATTTTGCCGTGCGCACCTGCACCTATCGCCAAATAATCGCCAAATTGCCAATAATTTAAATTATGTGTTGATGGCAACTCTTTCCGCCATGCTGAAACTTCATAATTCACATAACCTTGCGCTCTTAAATAGGCCTCACCTTCCACCTGAATACCCTCTAAAACTTCATCGAGTGGCAATACAGGCTGAGTACGGAAAAATACCGTATTGGGTTCAATGGTCAGTTGATACCAACTGATATGCGTGGCACCTTGCTGTACCGCCAGTTCTAAATCACTCAACGCTTGCTCAACACTTTGCTCAGGTAAGCCATGCATTAAGTCGACATTGACACGTTCAAAACCAGCTTGTCTAGCTTGTTGTATGGCATCTAGTGCATTGTCTGCACTGTGAATCCGCCCCAAGCGTTGCAAATGTTCAGTGTTAAAACTTTGCACACCAATGGATAAGCGATTAATACCAACTGCCAAATAATCCGTAAAAGGTGCATGTTCTACCGTCCCTGGATTAACTTCTAAAGTGATTTCACAGTCCGCATCAAAATTTAAGCGTGCTTTGAGTTCGGCAAATAACCACGTATAGCCTTGCGCAGAAATCAGCGACGGCGTGCCACCACCTATAAAAACACTATGAATCGAACGCCCTTGTGCCATTTCTACCTGAGTTTCAAAATCTGCGACCAAGGCTTGTAAATATTGCTGTTCTAAATCGCTAGACAGCTCGCCATCGGGTACAGCATGCGAATTAAAATCACAATAGGGACATTTTTTCACGCACCACGGCATGTGAATATACAGCGATAAAGGAATTACGGCAGGGTTTAATTGATTCAAAGTTGCGGCTCAAGTACAAAACATCTTTATTTTAACACGAGCACCGATAGAGCTGACATTTTAGCCATACGAATTGTCTTATCATCAACATGAGATTCCGTTAGACTGTTTCTACAAAAAAGAATTAGATTAAAAGCATGTTGAAAATATCGAGCCAATTAATATTTATTCTTCCCCTCGCATTAGGGATTGGCATTGCCATGTCGTTCCAAACGGCTATTAATTCACAACTCAGAGAATATTTACACTCCCCCTTACAAGCGGCCTTACTTTCATTTACGGTTGGCACGATTGTTTTGGCATTAATGGTCTTCTTTCAAAGTGCAGAAAAACCCAGTGTCGCTGAACTCGCCAATATCCCATGGCTGTTGTGGATTGGAGGATGCTTAGGCGTATATGCCATCAGCATGAGCATTTATACCGCCCCTAAACTTGGCTTTTTAACCTTTTCTGGACTGGTGATTTTTGGGCAATTGGTGATTTCGATGTTGCTCGATCATTTTGGCTGGTTAGGAATGGATAAAACACCGATTAATTGGCAACGCTTATTGGGTAGCATCATTATTTTTGTAGGTGTTTTACTGACCTTACAGCGATAATGTCTGCGCAGATCACATTAGACGACTTTCATCCCCCCTATGTGCCCCCTTGAGAAGGGGGAATTTAAAGGGGTAAAAACGACTTATGAAAGACGTCTATTATTTTAAAACCTTAATTTTTGTTTCTTACATTTTCATACGAGTATTTTGTGTCCCACGCCATTACGCCGCGCTATGAACTCAAACAGTTATTTCATTTGATGTTCCCGATTCTGATTACCCAATTTGCGCAAGCAGGATTGGGGCTCATCGATACCATTATGGCGGGACATTTATCTGCCAATGACTTGGCGGCAATTGCGATTGGGGTCGGTTTGTGGATTCCAATTATGCTGCTCTTTGCAGGTATCATGATTGCCACCACGCCTTTAGTGGCTGAAGCACGTGGCGCAAGAACACCTGAAAAAATCCCAACCATTGCTCGGCAATCCTTATGGGTCGCATTGATTTTAGGCGTGATTTCGATGTTGATCTTGCAAGCCATGCCCTTGCTGTTGCCCTTATTTGGTATTCCAAGCAGTTTGATTCCGAAAGCCAGTTTGTTTTTACATGCCATCGGGTTTGGTATGCCTGCTGTGATGATGTATGCCGCCTTACGCAGTTATTCGGAAGCTTTGGGACACCCTCGCCCTGTCACCGTGATTAGTTTGCTGGCGTTATTGGTGTTGATTCCCCTCAACTTTATTTTTATGCATGGCTTTGGGCCGATTCCTGCCTTGGGTAGTGCGGGTTGTGGATTTGCCACCGCAATTTTGCAATGGTTAATGTTCATCACCTTAGCCATTTACATTCATAAAGCAAAAGCATATCAACATGCGCCGATTTTCACGCAATGGGAAAAGATTGATCCGCTTTGGGTGAAGCGGATTTTAAAACTTGGCTTACCGATTGGACTCGCCATTTTCTTTGAAGTCAGTATTTTTAGTACAGGTGCAATCGTGCTCGGCCCATTGGGCGAAAATGCGATTGCGGCACATCAAATTGCCATCTCTGTGACATCGCAATTATTTATGATCCCCTTGTCCTTAGCCATTGCGCTGACGATACGTGTCGGACTGTATTATGGTGAGCAGAATTGGCAAGCGATGCGTCAAGTACAAAAAATCGGACTTATTTTCGCGACTATTTTTGCATTCGCAACCATGACATTGATCACTTTTGCACGACCTGAGATCGTGTCGATTTATACCAACGACCTAAAAGTGATGCCTGTTGCCATGTATTTACTGTGGTTCGCAATGGCGTATCAACTTATGGATGCGTGGCAAGTCAGTGCCGCAGGTTGTTTACGTGGCATGCAAGACACGCAAGCACCCATGTGGATTACCTTTATAGCCTATTGGGTGATTGCATTTCCAATTGGCGTTTACCTCGCACGTTATACCCATTGGGGTGTCGCAGGTGTTTGGTTGGGTCTGATTGTCGGTTTAACGATTGCCTGTGCCTTGTTGATCCGTCGCCTTTATGTGAATAATCATCGTTTGGCACAATCTTTATCTGTAAAGGGATAACACGCGATTGAATGAGAGATATGGCTACATGACTTAACATTTTGTTATAGGCAATTTAAGCTTTGTCACCTAAGATCGAGCTATCCCTAAAACGAATGATATTGAGGTCAGCCAAATGGCTAAACACGCAAGTTCTCCCAGTAAGCGGTTTTTAAAACTGGCAGGTATGACCGCAAGTATTGCCAGCAAAAGTGTAGTCAATTCCATTCGTCACCGAAATGCGGACGAAGAACAAAAAAATGCAGCACGCAGTCAACTGTTCCAAGACATTGGTTTGCAAATTGCTGATACCCTTGGCGAAATGAAAGGTGCAGTCATGAAAGTGGGGCAAATCGCCTCACAATATAAAGATATTTTCCCGCCTGAAGTTGCCAAAGCCATTGCCAAACTACAAAGCCAAGCCCCTGCTATGCCTTTTGCAGCCATTCAGCAACAAGTCGAAAAAGAACTGGGTAAACCCTTAAAAGACCTATTTCGTTCATTTGAAATTGAACCTTTTGCCGCAGCTTCGATTGGTCAAGTTCACCGTGCCGTGCTTCCCAATGGTCAAGCGGTGGTGGTTAAAGTTCAATATCCTGGGGTAGACCAAGCTTGTGAGAGTGATTTAAAACAAGTTCGTCTTGCTTTGCGTTTAATGGGCGTTTTGAAAATTGATCGAAAACTGCAAGATCAACTGTTTCAGGAAATTCATGACAGTTTAATGGCGGAGCTGAATTACGAAATTGAAGCGCAAAATTTAGAAGTCTTTAAAGCGTTCCATGAAAAATTAGATGCGCAAATCATTATCCCGACCGTCTTTAAAGCATATAGTTCACGGCGCGTACTAACGCTTAGCCTAGAACAAGGTGAATCGATTGAAACGGCAAGCACATGGCCCATTGAAACACGTAACCAAATTGGTCATCGTTTAATTCAAGCATTGGGACAAGAAATGTTCTTTCTGAACCGTTTTCATTGCGATCCTCACCCCGGAAATTTCGCTTTTCGCTCCGATGGTAGTGTGATTATTTACGATTTCGGTAGCGTGAAAACGCTATCTTTTGAACTCACCCAAAATTTTAAAGCGCTGGTGAACGCCGCACGGCAACAAGATATTGACCAAGTTGAAGAATTATTGATTCAACTGCATTCGATTACGGAAAAAAATAAATTCCCACAGGAACTTTATGAGCAATGGATTGAAATTCTATTACGACCTTTAACCACGCATTATGATTTTGCACAAAACTCATCACATCATGATGGTATTCGCCTGATGAAAAAATCATTGAAATATTGGGATATTTTTAAACCTTCTCCCGATACTTTAATGGTCAACCGTACCATTTCTGGGCAGTACTGGAACTTGATTCATTTGAAGGTGCATGACAATTTCAATCAACTTTTTGAAGAATTTGTGCCACTGCAAAACCGTTAATCTAATTTTAAGTTTTGCTCATTACACTAATCTTATTTGAAGTCTAAGGCTATCTCCTCCGCTTAGACTTCTTTTTTTGCCTAAAATTTAAGTGCAATTATTTAAGATTGAGAGTCACTTGGCGTTTGTCCCACAACCCCAAACTCAATTGGCGTTTTGACGTAAAATAATTCAATGGTTTGGCTGTTCAGATAATCCAATAAAGTGGTGGCTTGTTCAGGTGTTACGGCAAATTGAATTTGAATAGGTTGATCTGCCAATTCAAAAAAATGCGCTGAATGCATCTGCCCATGATGATCCACCCCCATCATGCCAGCAAGTACCGTCGCACCACGCAAATTCATCTGCTTTGCGACTGCCAATAACCATTCACTGATCGGTTGCCCCTGATAGCGACGATTTTGTGAGGTGTAAAAAATGATTAAAAATCCATTCATGATAAATCCTCCCAAACTATGCTGCACTCAACCATTGATGCAAACTCATCCCTACCAGCGTAAACAATAATGACCCCAAAACATGAAGCAAAATTGCCGCACAGGCATAACCCAATTTGCCACTTTGTAATAACGCCATTATTTCAGCAGAAAAGGTCGAAAACGTGGTTAATGCACCACAAAAACCCGTAATCACGAATAGTTTGTAATTAGGACTCAGTGAGCTTTGCGAAAAATAGGAGATGGCAAAACCAATAATAAAGCCACCGATAAAATTCACTGCCACCGTGCCCAAGGGAATATTTGGAAAAATCGGATTGAGTTTAAGCCCTAAAAACCAGCGTGACCATGCCCCTAAAATAGAACCCAGACCAATCGCCAACAAGGAATAGTACATGCTTTACTCCGAAATCAATTTCAGAGATGAAACTGAATTCCACATCAATAAATTTATAACGAGCAACTTAGAATATCTAACAATATCATTTACGACGCTGTAAAAGGATATAACTTTGGTTTAAAGATCACCGCTTTTCTATCGAGATATGACTGTGTATAAACTTAAAGTTATCCACATATTCATCATGTTATGATACGCCAATTGATGATTATCTTGGAATTTGACATGGCTCAGGCATTATTAACACAATTAAAAGACGGTTCTGCCAAGTTTGCAGACGTATTGGCCTTTATTGAAGCACGTTATCAGCATACGCCAACCGCTTTTCAAAATGGCGCACAATCGAACGCGGCAACGGAAAATCAAGGCAGTGCCAAAGTCTTTTCTTTTGCACAAATTGAAGATTTAAACCAAGCAGACACCTTAGCGTTATTTGCCGAACATTATGCTGCGGTATTGGCAACGCCAGAAGGCACAGATCACCAAAACATCCGTCAGTTTATGCAACACGGCTGGGACGGCGTAAAATTTGAAGGCACAGCGTTAAACGCAAAATAATTTTGATGACATGATGATGGCTAAGATCACGTTGATTTTAGCCATTTTTTAATTTTTAAGAGATGAAATTTAGACACAAAAAAACCGCAACTAAGCGGTTGATTGTTTAAGTTGGTGCGCTCAGAGAGATTCGAACTCCCGACCCCTTAGTTCGTAGCCA
>JAVXBC010000080.1:0-2956 GCA_036660195.1 Acinetobacter sp. | reverse complement strand
TTCAGCCACTCACCCATCTCACCGTAACACGAGCGCAATAATACAAACTAAAACCACTTTACACAAGCCATGACTCTGTTTTTTTCGTTTATTTTGAACCAATGAAATATTTTTTAAGCGATTTCATGAATATTTCAACATTTTTACTCTCAACGCTTGTTAAAATACCTCTCTCTCCTTTTATTTAGATCGTTGGCATACACAATCTTGCAATCTTTGACGTGCAGTTCGAAGGTGAATGACTTATGCTAAAACGATCTGCCAGATGTGAAATAAACGATATGATTAAAAAATGGGCCGATCCAGAAGCAAAAGCAGAAGCTGAACGTTACGACAATCCTATTCCAAGCCGAACACTTATTTTAACGACTTTAGAACAATTACAAACGGCACAATCTCACGCAGAACTGGTTGAACATTTTAATCTTGCCGATCAAAAAAGTATTGATGCACTGAACCATCGTTTAATTGCCATGGTACGTGATGGTCAATTGATGAAAGATGGCTATAAATTCCAATTATTGACCGACCAACCGAGCCACGAGGCAACCGTTTATATCAATAATAAAGGTCTTGGCTCTGCCAGTATTGCAGGACAAGACGATTTGGTATTGCCTGAACGTGAGTTACGTTTGGTGTTTAATGGTGACCGAGTCAAAGTTCGCCAAACGTCGGTTGACCGTAAAGGTCGTGCCATGGGGTTCATTACCGAAGTGGTACAACGCCGTGTTAAACAGTTAATTGGTCAAGTGGCAGAACACGACGGTGAATATTTTATTCAGCCGGGTCATCCGAATAAGCATCAACCGATTCCCTTAGAAAAAGAATTAATCGAACATGCCAATGCCAAAGTCGGCGATATGTTACGGGTTGCGATAGATGACTATCCAACCCGTGAAGAACTCGCCACCGCACATGTGGTGCAGTCGATGGCAGATAAAGCCGATACGGAAATTATTATTCCACAGACCATTTTAGAATATGGTTTGCCATACGAATTTCCTGAAGCGGTGGTAAAAGAAGCTGAAAGCTTTAAAGAACCGTCAGCAAAAGATATTAAAGGTCGTGTTGATTTACGTGATCTGCCTTTAGTCACGATTGATGGTGAAGATGCGCGTGACTTTGATGATGCTGTATTTGCTGAAAAACGTGCAGGTGGCGGTTATCGTGTTGTCGTCGCAATTGCCGACGTCAGTCATTATGTGCGTTTAGATTCGCCTTTAAATGAAGAAGCGGAAGATCGTGGTACTTCGGTTTATTTCCCACATTATGTGTTGCCAATGCTGCCTGAAGCATTATCGAATGGTTTGTGTTCTTTAAATCCGCATCTTGACCGTCTGTGTATGGTTTGTGATTTAACCCTTTCACGTTCAGGTAAAGTCACAGGTTATGAATTTTATCCATCGGTGATGCATTCTAAAGCGCGTTTAACCTATACCCAAGTGGGACAATATTTAGATGGCGCAACCGATGCGATTCCTGAAGATAAAAGCATTCATAAATCATTAAATACTTTATTTCAGTTGTATCAAACTTTAAAAGGTTTACGTGCTGAACGTCATGCGATGGAATTTGAAACCATTGAAACTTATATGACGTTTGATGAGTTGGGCGGTATCAAAGAAATCCTACCACGTAGCCGTAATGTTGCACACAAACTAATTGAAGAATGTATGTTGCTGGCAAACGTTGCCGCAGCAGAATATTGCTTAGAACATGATATTCCAATGTTGTATCGTGTACATGAAGCCCCTGAATTTTCACGGATTCAAAAAGTCCGCGATTTCGTCAAATTATTGGGTTTACCGTTCCCTGAACAACCAACCCAAGCCGATTATCAACGCGTGATCGAAGCAACTAAAGATCGCTTGGATGCGCCAAGTATTCATGCAGTGTTGTTACGTTCGATGATGCAAGCCTATTACGGCGCAAAAAATTCAGGTCACTACGGCTTAGCCTATGAAGCCTATACGCATTTCACTTCGCCGATTCGTCGTTATCCAGATTTGTTATTGCACCGTGCCATCAAGGCTTATTTGGATAAGAAAATTTATCCACTTTCGGGTGCAGCTTTAGATGACGCAGGTGAACATTTTTCCAAGACCGAACGTCGTGCCGATGAAGCTTCGCGTAGTGTCACCACTTGGTTGAAATGCCACTATATGCAGCAGCATTTAGGTGATGAATTTGTTGGCATTATTAGTGCTGTCACTGAATTTGGTTTATTCGTTACGCTGAAAGATTTGTATGTAGACGGTATGATTCATATCAGCCAATTGGGTGAAGATTATTTTGTCTATGATCAGCCAAGCCAAAGTCTGGTCGGTCAAAACCGCGGACAAGCTTTTAGCTTAGGCGATGAAGTGAAAATTCAAGTTGCAGGTGTCAACTTAGAAGAACGCAAAATCGACTTCAAATTAGTTCAGCAATTGACTCATTTGGGTCGTATGATTCGTCAAAAAGCACCACGCACCAACACGCCGAACAATGTGCAAAGCACTGAACAGGTTTTTAGCAAAGCACCAACTAAAGCGAAATTAAGCGAAGCTGGGGAAAAGCCTGTGCGTAAGAAAAAAGCGAAAGCTAAGCCAATTTCTACGCCGAAAAAACCTGTGAAGCAGGCTATGCCAACGCCTGAAAGCAAAGACAAGGTGAAAAAAGTCAAAAAGAAAAGGTCAAATGCGAAGCCTAAACAAGAATAATGATCTTGAAAGCAAGTTCAGTATTGAGCTTGCTTTTTTCGTTGACAATCAAAAGAGAAATTTCGTTATACTTCCTGACCTAATTATACTTTATTTCTCTCTTACAGCTGGGCGGGGTTATTTGGGAGGAATCAAGTAAACATGCGAATTTTATTAGACCCAGTATTAATGCTCTCCCCCTCCACAATTACTTAATGTAAGGGGCTGTACTAGATTAGCACTATGTTAGTCTAAAAAAATGAAGATATCTAATT
>JAVXBC010000079.1:0-12421 GCA_036660195.1 Acinetobacter sp. | reverse complement strand
TGTAAATTTATCGCATTCTCATAGACCGAATAAATCCGCTGAATAACGCTAAATAAATCCCTCTTGTAGTCTAAAACTCTGATAATCTAAGACATAAATAAAAAGATTCGCTCTATAAAATAAGACAAGATAGGTAAGCGTATGCAAGGGATAATGCAATGGTTTCAACATAAATGGCGCATTCGTGTCGTCATTGCAGTGATCATGGCTATCGCCATCACACTCACCACGCTGACATTAATTAGTGTGAATTGGGTTGGAACTCGAAATTTACTCCTGAACGCAGCGTCCACAAAAGCAGAAATGACCAGTCAATTGACTGAGCAAAAAGTCCAACACATCGTTGGCCCTGCCGAAGCCTTACTTCGAGTTTTAGCACTCGACCCTGTGGTAGATGCAGCCACACTTACTGAACGTTTAAAACGCTTACCTGTATTCACGACCGATTTACGCGCCAATCCAATATTAACGGCTGTTTATATTGGATATGACAATGGTGATTATTTTCTCGTTAGTCCACTCATCCAACACGATTTGCGTAAAAGTTATCAAGCACCGAAAAATGCAACCTATGTGGTTCGCACCTCGCTTGGAAAAGATGGTGAAAAACGTGCGCATCAATTATTTTTTTACGATCAACACTTAAATTTGATAGAACAACGTGCCGATCCTAAATATATCTATGATCCTCGAAATCGACCTTGGTATGCCGACGCACTGAAAGCCACCGATATCGCAATTTCCAAACCTTATGTCTATGCAGATGCACCGTTGATGGGTATTACGCTGTCAATGCAAAGCACAAATCCACACGCCATTGTGGCAATGGATTTGCCTTTAGTCGGCATGAAAGATGCGTTAGAGCAATTTAATATTACCCCCAATACACAAATTGCATTGGTCGATAGTAAGGGGGAGATTATTGCTGCCAATATGTCACCAGTCGGTGCAAATGGCACAAGCCCATCAACGACAATGCGACCAAATAGTCAATTACCGACACTACATACTTTACAAGAACCTGCCCTCTTACGATTGTGGCAATTAAATCCACAGCAAAAAGTGTTGTCTTATCGAATAGATGATAAAGAATGGCTCGGTCGTCGTATTCCTCTACCTCAATATCGCGAAATTGGTTTACAACTACTGATTGCAACACCGACCAAAGAACTGTTAACTGAATTATCTGCTCATAGCCGTCAAATGATTGTGATTGCGATCTGTTTAGGACTATTACTCTTAATATTAGGTGCTTGGGTTGGACATCGTATCGGGATTACCATTGAACAGCACATTCGGCGTGTTAAAAAAATGTCGAATTTTGACTTTAGCCGCCCTACGCCTGAATTCACCTTGCTTTATGAAGCGTTCCAACTCACAGATGTGACAGATGACATTAGTCGTACAATGGAAGCGCTATTAAAAATTAGTCAAGTATTACAAGCTGAACCGCATATTGACACGATGCTAGATCAAGTTCTGAAGCTGTTCGTGGAAGCGGCACGTTGTGACAGCGGCGCGGTATATCTCTATCACGCAGAAGATAAAAGCTGGAAAAAAACCGCAGCCTGTGGCTCACAAACCAAAGTCGAGGAAATGGCAAATCAACTCAGTACAGAACCAGATTTGACAACAACATACAATGCAAATTGTCAGACTTTTGCCATTCGTGGGCGTGATGGCGGTATTTTAGGACATGTGATCCTCGAACATGCAGGCGATTTAGAACACGCGTCTCATGATTTCATGATCTTTAGCGAACGCTTAACAGGCATGTTGGCAATACCAATTGAAACGCGCCAACTTATTGAATCGCAAAAAGCATTATTAGATGCCTTTATTCATGTTCTCGCCGATGCAATTGATACCAAAAGTGCGCATACAGGTGGACATTGCCGACGTGTTCCAAAACTTGCCATGATGATGGTGGATCATTTATCGGCACAAAAACAAGGGAAATTTGCCGACTTCACCTGTGAAAATGATGATCGTGAAGCCTTCCGTTTAGCTTCATGGCTGCATGATTGCGGCAAAATTACCACGCCTGAACATATTATTGATAAAGCCACCAAACTCGAAACCATTTATAACCGCATTCATGAAATTCGCACGCGTTTTGAAGTGCTTCATCGTGATATTCAAATTTCTTCGCTTGAAGCACGACTTGCAGGCGCTGACCGAACCACAGCCGAAGCAGAGCGTGATGCTCAATTTGCTCAGTTACAAGATGACTTTTCCTTTGTAGCGAAAGCGAATGTAGGAAGTGAATTTTTAAGTGATGACATTATTGCCCGCTTAGAGCGTATTGCACATCGAACTTGGCTCAGATATTTCGATGATCAGTTGGGTTTGTCTGCACTTGAACTCTCAAGAAATGCAATCATTGCACCACATCCTGTTGAAACGTTACCTGTCCGTGAAAAACTTTTGGATGATAAAGCCGAACATTTACTGCCTTGGGATGAAGCATTAAAACCAGTGGTTGAACGAGATGACCCACGTAATACATATGGGTTCGATATGAAACTTCCACCTTACCAACGTAATACAGGTGAATTTTATAATCTAAGTATTCGACGCGGTACGCTCACGCATGAAGATCGTTTTGCAATTAACAACCATATTGTACAAACCTTAATTATGCTGACCAAATTACCTTGGCCAAAATATTTACAACGCATTCCCGACCTTGCGACCAATCATCATGAACGTATGGATGGCAATGGTTATCCACGTCGCTTAAAAGGTTCTCAGATGTCGATTGAAGAACGTGTTTTAGCACTAGCCGATGTATTTGAAGCATTAACGGCTGCGGATCGCCCCTATAAATCAGCTAAAACAATTTCTGAATCACTGAGCTTGATGGCAAATATGTGTAAGGAGAATCATTTAGACAAAGAACTTTTCGGCTACTTCTTAGAGAGTTATTTATGGCTAGAATATGCACATGACTTCCTGAGTGCCGACCAGATTGATGAGGTCAATATCGAACAATTAATTGCGCTGGCAAACTCAACTTCTGACGCATAATTTCAGGCACCTCGACTCCAGTTTTGTTTTTCCCAAAAAATATTACTGGAGTCGATTTCATTTTTAGACTGCATTAGAACGAACTGTTCCATTTTTCCACTTGGTTTATTCTTTTATATCGCTCAAAATAGCCCCTCTATTTCATAACGTGAGACGTTCATGACGGATGCTTTGGTATTGCGCGATTTGTCCAAAACTTATCGTAATGGTTTTCAGGCGTTAAAAGGAATTGACCTAACTGTACCTGAAGGTGAATTTTATGCGCTGTTAGGGCCAAATGGTGCAGGTAAATCGACCACAATTAGCATCATCAGTTCATTAACCAAGAAAACTTCTGGCTCAGTGGAAATTTTTGGACATAACCTTGATACACATCCATCTCACGCTAAACAGTTTTTAGGCGTCGTACCGCAAGAATTTAATTTTGGTCAATTTGAAAAAATCTTCGATATTTTAGTGACCCAAGCAGGTTATTACGGCATTCCGAAGAAAATTGCTGAACAACGCGCGGAACATTATTTAGAAAAATTAGGCTTGTGGGAAAAACGTAATACGCAATCACGCATGTTGTCTGGTGGTATGAAACGCCGCTTGATGATTGCACGTGCAATGATGCATGAACCTAAACTTTTGATTTTGGACGAGCCGACTGCGGGTGTCGATATTGAATTACGCCGTTCGATGTGGGACTTTCTCACCGAAATGAATGATAACGGTACTTCGATTATTTTAACGACTCACTATTTAGAAGAAGCAGAAATGCTGTGCCGTCGCATCGCAATTATTGACCGTGGCGTGATTAAAGAAGATACCTCAATGAAAGGCTTCCTCAATCAACTCAATGAAGAATCGTTTATTTGTGATTTAGCCCAGCCGATTGAACATCTTCAATTGGATATTATTGGGTTTAAATTTAACTTGATTGATCCTGTGACCTTGGAAGTTACGATGGACAAAGCGCATAGCATGAATGATTTGTTCTTGGTTCTACAATCTCAGAATATTCAAGTCAGTAGTTTACGTAACAAATCAAATCGTTTAGAAGAATTATTTGTCAAAATGGTTGAGAAAAATCTTGCAGGAGCGAATCAATGAATTTTATTCAATTGAGAACCGCACTATGGACATTGGTCGTTAAAGAAGTTCGCCGTTTTATGCGAATTTGGCCTCAAACCTTACTTCCGCCTGCAATTACCATGAGCTTATATTTTGTGATTTTCGGCAATTTAGTCGGTTCGCGTATTGGCAGCATGGGCGGTTTTAGCTACATGCAATTTATCGTGCCCGGATTAATCATGATGGCGGTGATCACCAACAGCTATGCCAACGTTTCCTCTAGTTTTTTTAGTGCTAAATTTCAAAAAAGCATTGAAGAGCTGATCATGAGTCCAGTACCGCTGCATTTAATTCTGTGGGGGTATGTGATTGGTGGCGTCTGTCGTGGTGTTTTGGTCGGTTTGATCGTTACGATTATGAGTTTATTTTTCACGCATTTAGGTATTTATAATATCTTTGTGACGATTTATACCGTGATCATCACTTCATTATTATTTTCATTGGGCGGATTCATCAACGCCGTCTATGCTAAATCATTTGATGATATTTCAATTATTCCCACCTTTGTGCTCACCCCCCTGACCTATTTGGGCGGCGTGTTCTACGCCATGAGCGCACTTAGTCCTTTTTGGCAAAAACTGTCTTTAATCAATCCAATTGTATATATGGTCAATTCTTTCCGTTTTGGAATTTTAGGGCATAGCGATGTAGATGTGCTCTTCTCTTTGAGCATCGTGACCTTATGTTGTGTTGCGCTTTATGCTGTGGCTTATCATTTATTGGCTCGTGGTTCAGGAATGCGTGAATGAGTGTAGAACTTTCGTTATTGGGTAAAGAGGCGCAATACCCAACTCAATATCAACCAGATGTGCTCTTTCCTATTTCACGTGCGGACTCACGCGCTAACTATGCACATATAGATGGTGTGTCTCAAGGCAAAGATTGGTGGCACGTTTTTGAAATTTCTTGGTTGAATCAAATTGGCTTGCCGCAAGTGGCGATTGGACGAATCACCCTACCTGCCAACTCACCTAATTTGATTGAATCAAAATCACTAAAACTTTACTTCAACAGTTTGAATTTCACTCGATTTGAATCAGAACAAAGTTTTATTGCGACAGTTGAAAAAGACTTATCTCAAGTGGCAGGTGCAGCTGTTGAACTGCACCTGTTTCAGGTGGATGATTTAGCGATTTCAAAACCCAACGGCATTTGTATAGATGATTTGATTCCTGAGCGAATATCTGAGCATCCTGATGCCAGTTTATTGCAACTCGATGCTGAAAATTCAGAGCATCTTGAAATTGAACTTTACTCGCATTTATTACGCAGTAATTGCCCTGTGACTGGACAACCAGATTGGGGCACTATTTTTATACGATTTGAAGGGAAAAAGCCTTGTTATCGCAGCCTATTCGCCTATATTATCTCGTACCGTCAGCATAACGGTTTTCATGAGCAATGCGTCGAGCAAATATTTGCCGATATTTGGCAACAGCTCAAACCTGAACGTTTGATGGTCTATGCTACTTATACTCGCAGAGGTGGTTTGGATATCAATCCATGCCGAGTATCAGACTTGTCATGGATGCCGAAGCCAATCCGTTTGGCTCGTCAATAAAACGAATCAATTTGATAGAAGGAAGTTCTTCAATGACCAGTTATTTCGGTATTGTTCCGTCAGAAGGTTTGCACCAAGATATTCAACTTGCACAATCCCTCCGTGACAGTAAAGAGCCACAGTATCCTTTACGTGACAAAATTTCCCTGCAATTAACAGATGAATTAATTGATACAATGTTGGTGAAATTGGTCCAAAAATTTCCACCAAGTGAAAAAAGAGAGACCACTGAAGAACTTGCTGTCAAAATCCGCAGCATTGTCTCAACAATGATGAAACAAATGTTAGGTAAGGCATCAAATGAGCAAGTGTTAGAATCACTTGATTTCATGGAAAGAAGTTTATTTACGGACAACGCAGGTCAGCAACGTATTGGTATGATATTGCCCGATAGTCTTGTTTCAGACATGAAAAAGAGTTTTGCAGAAGTTGAAGCAGGTAATGGCAAAGCGCAACGTGATAATTTGACTCAATTATTCAAAGCTTTCTCAGATGCTCAAATTAAATATTTTATGACCGATTTCAATAAAACCTTAGGTTTAGGTATGGTTAAACGCGGTATTGCCAGCGTAGCGACAAGCGCCGTTGAAACTGCTGTTCATATTGTGATTAAGAAATTAATTCCGAGCTTGAGCCAAGAAGAACTTTTAGTCTTTACCCAACATTTCGATCAATTATTGATTCAAAAATAAGCTTGAGCGAATCAAAAAAGCGACTATTTAATATAGTCGCTTTTTTCTTGGGAAAAATATTTAAAGCGATAAGCCAATCTCAATTTTCTGCTAAATAAAAAATCATATAAATCAAAAAATGCTATTTTTACTTATTTTTAAATCTCCCTTGCGGAGCTACAATCGCTCCTCACCTCTTTATAAAAGAGGGGAACGTAACGAAATCAACACTATATAGAATTCACAACGCTCTCCCCTTTGAAAAGGGGAGTTGGAGGGGATTTTATGAATTTAGACCAATTTAAAGTTGAGATTCACGTATTAATATAAATGTCACAAATTTTAAATTTGCATTGTCTCAAGCAAGGATTATGTTAGCATTCGCGGAGCATTGATATACCTGACTTAGAATCGCATGGCACCGAGTTCACAATACAAATTTCTACGCCAAGCCCCACGTGATGGCTTGAGTACCGCAACACAACTTTCTCGTTGGCAGCAACTGCACTTGGACCCGTGGCTGTGTCTTTTTCTTGTGCTCAATGCCCTACTTGGACTTACTGTACTTTATAGTGCATCTGCACAAGATGTTGGATTGGTGAGCAAACAAGCGCTAAGTTTTGGTATCGGTTTTGCGGTGATGTTCGGTTTAGCTCAAATTCCACCAAAAGTGTATCAAGCCTTTTCACCCTACTTTTATTTGTTTGGCGTATTGTCATTGATTGCGGTAGTGGTGTTTGGTGAAGTCCGTATGGGTGCACAGCGTTGGATCGACATTCCTGGTTTTGGTAGTGTTCAGCCCAGTGAATTTATGAAAATTGGCATGCCGATGATGATTGCATGGTTTTTATCACGTAAGGCATTACCGCCTAGCTTTTCACAAGTGATCTTGTCACTAGTTTTGATTGTGATTCCTTTTCTATTAATCGCAGAACAACCAGACTTAGGAACGTCGCTGTTGGTTTTGGCGAGTGGTATTTTCGTCTTATTTCTAAGTGGTTTGTCATGGCGATTGATTGGTGCGGCGGCAGGTGCGGTTGCGATTATTATTCCGATTGCATGGGAATTTTTATTACACGACTATCAACGTCAACGTGTACTGACCTTATTCAACCCCGAAGCAGATGCACTCGGCACAGGTTGGAATATCATCCAATCTAAAACAGCAATTGGTTCAGGTGGATTTTCAGGTAAAGGCTTCTTAGAAGGCACGCAATCTCATCTGCATTTTTTACCTGAAGGTCATACCGACTTTATTATTGCCGCTTATTCCGAAGAATTTGGATTAATTGGTGTAAGTTTACTTATTCTGTTGTATTGCGCCATTATTTTTAGAACCTTCCAAATTGGCATCCAGAGCTTCCATAACTATGGTCGTTTAGTTGCGGGTGCATTTGGTTTGTCATTTTTTGTTTACGTATTTGTAAATGCTGGCATGGTCAGTGGTATTTTACCTGTAGTCGGTGTGCCTTTACCGTTTATGAGTTACGGCGGAACGGCAATTATTACGTTAATGTCTACTTTTGGACTGGTGATGTCGATTCATACACATCGATAATGAGGAATTTTATAAAATTATGTTGCATCCATTATTCAATAAAACATTTAGATTTTTAGCTGTATCTGCCAGTTTATTTTTTAGCGCGAATTGGGCACAAGCCAATGAATTTTATGCGCACCCTAATTATTTTAGCTTTAAACAAAAAGCCATGACTACTTATGGCTTAAGTAGCGAACAAATCGATGCTGCAATGAGCGGCGCACGAAACTTACCCAATATTTTAACGATTATGACACGTCCGGGCGAAAGCAAAGCTTGGTATGACTACCGTTCGATGTTTTTAGTCGAGGGGACAATTCAGCGTGGTGTCCGTTTCGAAAATCAATACGAAAATGCCTTGAATCGAGCTGAGCAGCAATTCGGTGTTCCTAAAGCCGTTATTCTTGGCATTTTAGGCGTAGAAACAGGTTACGGCGCGAATAAAGGTGGCTTTATTACCCGTGATGCACTGGCGACCCTCGCATTTGGTTACCCACGTCGAGCAGATTATTTCAGTGATGAATTGGCTGCACTCATCGCATGGACATATAAAGAAGGTTATCCAACCAATAGTATTGTCGGCTCTTATGCAGGGGCTATTGGTTACCCACAATTTATGCCCAGTAATATCCAAAAATTAGGCGTTGATTATGATGGTAATGGGCACATTGATTTAAGAAATTCGGCTGAAGATGCGATTGGTTCAATTGCAAATTATTTAGCACAACATGGTTGGCAACGAGATCGACCAATTGGCTTCCGTGCGCGCTATTTAGGCAATAATCCCGATGAAGTCATTGCCAAAGATTTAACTCAACCAATACCTTATGGTGAGTTGAAAAAAAGAGGGATTTCGCCAATCGACCCAATCGTGAAGATTGATGATTTAGAACTGGTCAATGTCATTCAACTACAGGATTATTCAGGGCCAATTTACTATATTACCTACCCTAATTTTCAAGTGATCACCACCTATAATAAAAGTCGGATGTATGCCACAGCAGTGTGGTTATTAGGCACAGAAGTGGCTAGCCGATAGGCTGGCTTTTTCCACAAATTCAAAATGTCAATAAAAAAATTCCACCGATAGATCAAAATTCAGACAAAATAAATATTTTGTTACAATATTGATTATTTTTCATACCGAAACTGTAAGCATTTGCCCTTTTTGTAACTATTTATCGTTAAAGACTAGACACACTTCGTAAGCGATGAATATTATCGCCGCAAGTAAAGTAATTGCAAAAATGAATAATTAGACATGTGCACTATGTTTCAAGGCTGTTTTTTTTAAATAGATTGAAATAGAAAAGCATGTTCTCTAGGAGTTTAATCAATGCAGTTTTCGCTAAAATATATTCTAGTGCTAACAGCAGGCTTAAGTTTAAGCCCGTTACATGCGGAAATGGTACAGTCATCATCGTTGAACAATGATGTAGACGGTTCTAATTTGGCAGCCCGTGTATTAAGTAAAGATTCTCAAAACTTTAATACTCGTTTTTCTAATGTTAATAGTCTTTCAATCACTGAGAGTTCTGGTGATCAAATTCGTCGCCAAACAATCGCTGCAAAAATTGATATCCCGAAGGATGAGCCTTCAGTGATTGAAAAGCTAAACACTGTTGCTTCGAATACCGTTCGTAAATTCAGCCAAACTGGTGTTGCGTCTTGGTATGGTCGTCAGTTTCATGGTCGTAAAACTGCAAGCGGTGAAACATTCGATATGAATGGTTTAACGGCTGCACATCGTAGCCTGCCTTTGAACTGTTATATCCGTGTAACAAACAAAGACAATGGTAAGAGTGTTGTGGTTAAAGTTAACGATCGTGGTCCTTTCCATGGTAACCGTGTACTTGACTTATCTTATGGTGCAGCTAAGCAACTTGGCGTGACCAATGCCGGTACGGCGAAAGTTAGTATCGAACGTGTTGATGGTCCAAACTCTTAATCGTTTAGATCGTTGATGATAAAAAGCCACCTCTTGGTGGCTTTTTATCTTTTTATAGTCATCAGATATTGCATATGAATCATTTTGACCGTTCTCGCTTTGTTCAGTATATTGATAAGAATAAAACAATGATCACAAGGAACTTACAGTGAAATCGATTGATGAATGGTTCGATGAATATAGCGAAAGCCATCAAAACCAAACCAATAAAAAAATCCACTGGGTTTGCGTCCCTGCTATCTTGTTTTCGATTATTGGAATTTTGGCGCATTTTAGTACCCTACTCACTGCATTGCTGCTGGTACTCACTTTAGTTTTTTATGCACGTTTAGATTTAGTTTTAGCCGTGGCGATGGCAGCGTTATTGGCTGTAATGGCATGGCTAATTGTGATCTTACCTGTAGGTCTTGGTTTTTATATCGGCGTGTTTGCGATTGCGTGGATTGGACAATTTTACGGGCATAAAATCGAAGGGAAAAAACCTTCTTTCCTTAAAGATCTGCAATTCCTCCTCATTGGGCCGCTATGGTGCATGAAAGGCTATTTGGCTAATATCCTACCTAAATTAAAGAAACGTCAAATTACGGAGCAAACAAGCTAATTTAGCGCATGTAAATTCAAAGCTCCAACAAGGAAGAATGTTATTGGTACATTTTTCCTTGATATTTTAACCAGCCATTTATATGTTTTCCTTGCGGATCATGATGCGTCCAGTGAATCACACCGCCCTTTTGGCTGTATTCATATTCACCATAAAACTCAATGATCTCACCTTTTCTGAGTCCATCAATTCTTGGCGCTAAATCAATATTGTGTGCGATTAAAATGGTTAAACCATTATTGAGTTTTAGAATCATTTTCTGATGTCTAGAACCCTGATTATCATCTGGCAAAATGGCTTTCACCACACCTTGCGCGCGAATCTGAATATTGCTTTGTTGCTGCTGATAGGCTTGCATAATCTGCTGTTCACCTGCCGTCGCATCTACAAAATCGGGCTGGGATGATTCCGAAGAGGTATTTTGCTTCTGCTTAAAATCCAAACCGAAATAAGCCAATAATAGCGCAATAATAATTGCCCCGATTACATAGTTATGTTTTTGAGTTTGCATTATTTTTCATTTCCCAATAATCAATAACAAAATGCCAATCAACTTGATTGGCATTTGATCATACAGATGTTAAGCAGATTTAAAATAGACGATTGATGCCATTTAAAGCGGCTACTCGATAGGCTTCCGCCATAGTCGGATAGTTAAATGTGGTTTCAACAAAATACTTTAAGGTATTGTCTGGGCTGTGCATCACCACCTGACCAATGTGAATAATTTCCGCAGCATTATTACCGAAACAATGAATACCTAACACTTCTAGGCTATCACGATGGAATAGAATTTTTAATTCACCGACCGTATCTCCCGTGATTTGCGCACGTGCCAAATGACGGAATGAGGCTTGTCCCACTTCATAAGGCACTTTTTCATCGGTAAGTTGTTGTTCTGTTTTGCCAATCGATGAGATTTCAGGAATGGTATAAATTCCTGTTGGCACATCTTTAATTGGTTTAACATGTTCCTCACCGACCATATTCGCGCCAGCACAGCGCCCTTGGTCGTAGGCTGCAGAAGCCAGTGAAGGCCAACCAATCACATCCCCCGCAGCGTAAATATTTTCTGCGTCAGTTTGGTATTGGTCATTGACTGTGAGCTGACCACGGCTATTCGGTACTAAACCTACATTTTCCAGACCCAAACCATCAGTGTTGCCTGAACGTCCGTTACACCACAAAATTGCATCGGCCTTAATTTTCTTGCCACTTTGCAAATGCAAAACCACATGATCATCAAAGGTTTCTAAACGCTCAATTTGTTCATTGTGGCGAATCAGCACACCTTGTTCACGCAAGTGATAAGACAGTGCGTCGGCAATTTCATCATCCA
Source organism: Acinetobacter sp. (assembly GCA_036660195.1). GTDB lineage: Bacteria > Pseudomonadota > Gammaproteobacteria > Pseudomonadales > Moraxellaceae > Acinetobacter. Next base: position 615 of record JAVXBC010000079.1, on the reverse strand, counting down.
AATAACTGAGCAGATTATGCTGAGTATTAATTAGATCGACTTTGTGATCTAAACCAATAAAAATAGAGGCATATTCACAACCAATTACGCCTGCGCCATAAATGATGATTTTTTGAATGGAATAATCCAAATCCAAAATTTTATCTGAATCAAATACACGCGGATGGTTAAAATCTAATTCTTTCGGTTGATAAGGACGACTGCCCGTTGCAATCACAATTTGCTTACAGATAATGGAGTCTTTAGTACCATCTTGACCAAAAATTAATACCGTATTTTTATCTTGAATATAAGCACGTCCATGAAAAACTTGGATTTTGTTACGGTCATAAAATCTTGAATGCGTATCAACTTGTTGTTGAATAACTTTATGTGCATTGCGTAATACCTGTTTCATGGTGAATTGTTTCCAATCCCCTACTTTTTGAAACATTGGGTCACGTTGATAACGGATAATACTAGAAACGGTTTGACGTAACGCCTTACTTGGAATGGTGCCGACATGGGCACAATTACCGCCGAGTTGATCGCGTATATCGACGATTGCAACTCGTTTTCCCGCTTTTGCAAGCTTCATTGCCGCGCCTTCGCCAGCTGGGCCAGAACCGAGAATGA
>JAVXBC010000078.1:7181-12427 GCA_036660195.1 Acinetobacter sp. | reverse complement strand
AACCTGAAGAAGAAAACCCAATGTTGGGCTTCCGTGGTGCAAGCCGTTATGTGTCAGATAATTTCCGTGATTGTTTTGAGCTTGAATGTCGTGCCTTGAAAAAAGCACGTGACGAAATGGGCTTAACCAACATCCAAATCATGATTCCTTTTGTACGTACCGTAGCAGAAGCGAAACGCGTAATTGAATTGTTAGCACAAAATGGCTTAAAACGCGGCGAAAATGGCTTAAAAGTCATCATGATGTGCGAATTGCCAACCAATGCCTTATTGGCTGAACAATTCCTTGAACACTTTGATGGTTTCTCGATTGGTTCAAATGACTTGACCCAATTGACGCTTGGTTTAGACCGTGACTCGGGTATCGTCTCTCATTTATTTGACGAACGTGACCCAGCGGTGAAAGCCTTACTTTCAATGGCAATTCATGCATGCCGCAAAGCAGGAAAATACATCGGTATTTGTGGTCAAGGCCCATCTGATCATCCTGATCTTGCAAAATGGCTCATGGAACAAGGTATTGAATCTGTATCGCTTAACCCTGACTCAGTATTAGATACATGGTTCTTTCTTGCTGAAGAACAAATTAAAAAATCATAATTCTGTTTAGAAAAAGACCCATCAATGGGTCTTTTTTCATCTTTAGTCATTGAGATTTTAAAACTATGCAAATTTATTTGGCCCGTAATAATCAACAAGCTGGCCCTTATAGCTTAGAACAAGTGAACCAAATGCTTGCCAGTCAACAGGTTTTTTTGACTGATTTGGTTTGGCAAGAAGGTATGACTGAGTGGAAAACACTGGGCGAAGTGACTCAAGGTAAACTAGTTTACGAGCCTATTCATGCACCTGTTTTTAGCGTGCCAGCGCCAACCGAAACCAAGCCACTTAAAAGCGACAAAGAAACACCTGTTTTGGCTTCAGTTTTTTCTCGGACATTAGCTAAAATTTTGGACTTATCGCTCTGGTTACCGATTGCGGCGATTCCTTCGTTCTTTTTTAACAAAAGCCAATATGAAGAACTATTTGATATTCAAAAACAACTTCAAGCTGCTGAAATTGCATCAAACAAAGCTGTTGAATTACAACAACAATTAATGAAACTCATCCCACCTGAAGCATGGGCAACGATGTTTTCCTATTTAATTATTATGTTGATGATTCAAGCTTTTTTAATTGCAAAATCGGGTCAAAGTGTCGGGAAAAAAATCGCAAAAATTCAAATTGTCGATGCTGAAACTCAAACACAAGTAGACACAATTCGTGGTTTTTGGCTCAGAAGCGTGCTATTTATTGTATTGAATTTACTGTTTATGCCACTCATTACCATTTTTGATTACGCCTTTGCTTTTAATAAAAATCGTCAAACCTTACACGACAAATTAGCAAAAACTAAGGTGATTCAGAAATAAGCATAATCAATTATTTGCATAAGCTGTATATAAAATATATTTTATACAGCTTTGTATATAGCATATTGAAAAATAAAAAAAAGATCACAACTTTAAACAATCCCTACAAAATAAATCGGGTTTTAAAACAAGTATTTCACAGCACTTTATCAGTAGCTTAGTTTTTCAATATGATGCATAATGCCCTACAACGTAGCGGTGTCGCATGATTGCTAAGCAATTCACAAAATATTCTTAGTAATCATGCGACACTTTATTCGCTATCCCATAATTTAATTAGGGAATGGGACTCTTCACCGAGGTTGTAAAATGAGACAAACGATTTTAGCTGTATTGTCTTTATCTGCGATGGCTGCACTCTTGACTGGGTGTGGCGGTGATATGGTACTTCTAAACAGCAAAGGTCCAGTCGGTCAAGGTCAAAGCGACCTGATGATGACAGCGATCTATTTAATGCTATTGGTGGTTATTCCATCAATCGTGATGGCATTATGGTTTGGTTGGCAATATCGCGCATCGAATAAAGATGCAGACTACAAACCTACTTGGGCACACTCTACTGCAATTGAAATTGTGGTTTGGGGTGTTCCTGTCATTATCATTGGTATTCTTGCCTATCTAGCATGGTGGGGTTCACACAAATATGACCCGTACCGTCCATTAGAATCTGATAAGGCACCACTTACCATTCAAGTCATTGCTGAGCAGTTTAAGTGGGTGTTCATTTATCCTGAGCAAGAAATTGCAACGGTCAATGAAATACGCTTCCCAGAAAAAACACCGATTAGCTTTAAAGTCACCTCTAACTTTACAATGAACTCGTTCTTCATTCCACAGTTAGGCGGACAGATCTATGCCATGGCGGGAATGCAGACTCACCTTCATTTGCTTGCAGATGAAACAGGTGTCTATCGTGGTATGTCAGCGAACTACTCGGGTTATGGTTTCTCACAAATGCGCTTCAAAGCACATAGCGTAACCGAAGCTGAATTTGCGCAATGGGTAGAGGCTGTTAAAGCGGGTAATGGAACTAGCATCAATGCTGAGGCCACTCAAAAGACCTTGCTTGACCAAGCTGAGTTAGCAACTCTCAAAGATGGCGATCGTTCTAAGCATCAGATCGAACATCTCATTGAGCGTGCAAAAGCAGCGGGTGATGAAGCGGCTCTAGCGAAAGCTGAAGCGATGCAACCTTTCCCGAATAAACCACACCCTGTGACCTATTACTCTTCTGTTGAACCAAAATTGTTTGAAACAGTAATCAACCACTACATGAGTAATTATCACGGTGCTGACCACGCTGCTCAGCATGCCACAGCAGAAACTCATGCTGCGGCAGCACACGTTGCTCAAGGGGAATAAGACATGGATTTGATATTTGGTAAACTGGGCTGGGACTCTATCCCGACAGAGCCAATCGTACTTGTCACCATGGTCATGATGGCGCTTGGTGCAATTGCTGTGCTTGGCGGTATCACCTATTTCAAAAAATGGGGCTATTTGTGGAACGAATGGTTTACGTCAGTAGACCATAAAAAAATCGGTATCATGTATATCCTTGTTTCTGTGATCATGCTATTGCGTGGTTTCGCTGATGCAATCATGATGCGTTTACAGCTTTTCCTCGCCAAAGGCGGTGGTGAAGGTTATTTACATCCAGACCATTACGATCAGATTTTCACCGCTCACGGTGTGATCATGATTTTCTTCGTTGCCATGGGTCTAGTTGTCGGTATGATGAACATCGTTGTACCTTTACAGATCGGGGCACGTGACGTTGCTTTCCCATTATTAAACTCACTCAGTTTCTGGTTATTTGTCGGTGCTGCGGGTCTGATGATGGCATCATTGGTACTGGGTGAATTTGCTGCAACAGGTTGGTTAGCTTACCCTCCTCTGTCAGGTATTCAGTATTCGCCTGGTGTCGGGGTGGATTATTTTATCTGGGCACTGCAGATTTCTGGTCTGGGTACGCTATTAACAGGTGTGAACTTCTTTGTGACCATCATTAAAATGCGTGCACCTGGCATGAAATTGATGGATATGCCAATTTTCACTTGGACTGCATTAATCACAGTAATTCTAATCATCGCTACCTTCCCTGTACTCACAGGTACTTTGGCGATGTTGACTTTAGACCGTTACTTCGACTTCCATTTCTTCACCAATGAGCTTGGCGGTAGTCCAATGCTATATGTGAACTTAATCTGGACGTGGGGTCACCCTGAAGTTTATATCTTGGTCTTGCCAGCATTTGGTCTGTACTCAGAAATCGTAGCAACCTTCTCTCGTAAAGCATTATTTGGCTATAAGTCAATGGTGTATGCGACGATTGCTATTGGTGTGTTATCCCTTGTGGTATGGCTGCATCACTTCTTTACCATGGGTGCTGGTGCCAACGTGAATACCTTCTTTGGTATTATGACCATGATCATTGCGATCCCAACTGGGGTGAAAATGTTCTCTTGGTTATTTACCATGTATAAAGGTCGCATCACCTTCACCACACCAATGCTTTGGACACTTGGTTTCCTTGTGACGTTCGGTATCGGTGGTTTAACGGGTGTCTTGATGGCAGTTCCACCTGCAGACTTCTTGGTACATAACTCTTTATTCCTAGTTGCTCACTTCCATAACGTCATTATCGGTGGTGTGGTATTCGGATTATTTGCGGGTATCATTTACTACTGGCCGAAAATGTTTGGTTGGAAGCTCAACGAAGCTTGGGGTAAGGCTGCATTTTGGTTCTGGTTCTTCGGTTTCTATTTTGCATTCATGCCATTGTATATCCTTGGTTTCATGGGAATGACTCGTCGTTTGAATACCTATGATAACCCTGAATGGGATCCGTACTTGGCAATTGCTTTGTTCGGTGCGGTGTTGGTTGCCATTGGTATTGCGTGTTTCTTAATGCAAATCATCGTTGGTTTCTTACAACGCAAAGACAACATGGACTACACGGGTGATCCATGGGATGGTCGTACCATTGAATGGGCAACTTCTTCTCCTGCACCGTTCTATAACTTCGCACATACCCCGCAAGGTGATGGCATCGACCGTTTCTGGACAGATAAAGAAAATGGCGTTGCTTATGCACGTAATACCAAATATGAAGATATCCACATGCCAACGAATCGTGCTGCGGGTTTCATCATTGCGATGTTCGTGACTGTGATGGGCTTTGCGCTGATCTGGCACATTTGGTGGCTAGTGATTGTTTCATTCATTGCTTCTGTCGTGAGCGTGATCGTCAGTTCATTCACTAAGAAAGTGGATTACTACGTGCCTGCTGCGGAAGTCGAGCGAATTGAGAACGAACGCTATGCCTTACTTGAAAAACACTTGAAGAAGGACTAAGGAAATGGCTGAAGTACTTCATCACGACAACCATGGTCATGACGGTCATCACGAACACGATGATACCGACTTAACCGTCTTTGGTTTTTGGACTTATTTGATGAGTGACTTGATCTTATTCGGATCACTCTTCATTGCATTCGCGGTATTGAGCAGTCATATTCCGCCGGGCACGCCAAGTGCGAAAGATCTTTTTGGTGATTCTTTAGGTTTTGTATTAACCGAAACTTTCGCTCTCTTGATCTCTTCTGTAACTTTTGGTTTTGCTGTACTTGCATCGTACAAAAAGAATGTAAGCCAAGTCATTACTTGGTTATTCATTACCTTCTTATTTGGTGCATCGTTCATTGGTATGGAAATCTATGAATTCCATCACCTTGTACATGAAGGTCATGGCCCGACACACAGTGCATTCTTGTCATCGTTCTTTACTTTGGTTGGTACACACGGTATTCACGTAACTTCTGGTTTAGTGTGG
>JAVXBC010000078.1:0-7093 GCA_036660195.1 Acinetobacter sp. | reverse complement strand
CGTTTGGATCTGTGTATTCAGCGTCGTTTACTTACTGGGAGTTCTCTAATGAGTAGCCATGAACATAATGCATCAGGTGCAGCACACGGTAACTTCAAACAATACACGATTGGATTTATCCTTTCTGTTGTCTTGACACTCATTCCTTTTGGTATGGTAATGTCTGGTGACTTCGGACGTGGTATTTTGGTTGCTGTGATTGCAATTACCGCTGTGGCTCAGGTGATTGTACAACTTGTGTATTTCTTACACATGAATACATCTTCTGAACAACGTTGGAACTTGATTGCATTTATCTACACGATTCTTTGTATTGCTGTACTGTTAGTCGGTTCAGTGTGGGTAATGAATTATTTACATTACAACATGATGATCTAAACTGATTGTCATGCTGAAAAAGTATTTATTCCTGACTAAACCAGGAATTCTCTTCGGTAATTTCATTACCACCTTGGGCGGCTTTTTTCTAGCCGCCCAAGGCTCTATAGACTGTCTCTTATTATTACTTACACTGATTGGTACAACGCTCGTCGTTGCATCTGGTTGTGTTGTGAATAATGTAATTGATCAAGACATCGATCAAAAAATGCAGCGCACCATGAATCGTGCCCTCGTCACCAAAACAATTTCCCCAACAATCGCATTGCTTTATGCCTTTGTTTTAGGTTTGTTTGGTTTCAGCGTACTTTGGTTCTATGTCAATGTGTATGCTTTTTTATTCGCTGTGATTGGTTTTGTGGTCTATGTCGGTTTTTATAGTTTGTGGACTAAGCGGACTACAATTCATCAAACCGTGATTGGTAGTATTTCCGGAGCGAGTCCTCCTGTTATTGGTTATACGGCTGTTAGTGGTCAATTCGATGTCGCTGCTCTTCTTATTTTTGTTGCTTATGCCTTATGGCAAATGCCACATTCTTGGGCAATTGCGATTTATCGTTTTGATGATTATAAAAATGCAGGTGTGCCAATTTTACCTGTAGCTCGGTCAATTGTGCGAACTAAAATTGAGTCCGTAATATACGTTGTTTTGTTTACCCTTGCGGTGAATGCATTATATTTTTACGGATACACCAATGTTGCTTTCTTAATCATTAGCAATTTGTTATGTGCGTATTGGTTATACATTGGAATTTTAGGATTCAAAACTGACAATGATCAGCTTTGGGCAAAACGCTTTTTCTTATTTTCTGTAATTTTAATTACGATTATGAGCTTAAGTTTTAGCTTTACGTTTAAAAGCCCTGCACCTTTCCTCCCGCTGTTTTAAAAAGGATAGAGAGTTTTCTCTATCTTTTTCTCTGTTTCAAGTATTTTATCGAACAGATAAAAACATCTTCCTTGATTTTATACTTCAAGAAGGATGAATATTCATTATTGCTTAACCGCGTAATCTATCTCTAATTTATGGCTCGGAATGTTGAATCTTTAGCGTCGGCTTTTTTTGCTGGGATGGCATATATTCTGGCTCATTCGTTACAGCGAGAAAGAAAAAACCTAAAAATAAACAGCCTAATAAAATACTGATTCCAACAGCGAGATATGGAAATTTTGCTTGCTCTTGAGACATATCGTCTACTCCTATTCAAATCGTAAAATTCAAGTCATGACCGATCTACATCGCGGACAACGCTTTAAAACCAGCGGTATTTTGAAGACGCGTTTGCATGTATTCGCCATAGACCGATAACTTTTCAACAATATGTTCTGAATAGAACATATCTTCGATTAAATGTGCCGCTTGTGCTTGACTAAAGTGACCAACCTTTGAGATCAATTGAGCATTTAAATGAGAAAACAACGTACACACAGATTTGTGCAATTCATCTTTGTTTTTAAATAGCAATTTATTGGTATTGATCGACTCGTCATTAATCAAACTCTTGGTTGTATTGGCACAAATAACATCAATTTTTACTTTAGAATAATCTGCTAAAATTTGAAGTTGATCATGATTTAGCGACAAATGCGTAATCACAAAAATATGAGAAACATCGCTCCGACACAACGCTTTGACTAAGCATCGATAAAGAAAATCTTGCTCACTACTCGAATGCCAGATCAAATCCACAAAGAGTTGTAAGCTCTGCATCACCTCCTCGATTTTGAGATTAAGACTTTCTTTAGCCTGATAATATTGATTCAAAATGGTGAGCACAGCTGTAGAAATTGGGGTGGTATACATCACCCGCTGATTTAAATTGGCAATAATAAATGGAGCAAACAAATACCCTAAATTATTGTCATTTTCAGCAATTTGAGCTTGTGCAATATAGACAATTTTTTCTGTGGAAAAGTCTCTTAAAACTTTTGCACGCAACAACGTTGCTTCGAGATTGACATACTCAAGTGCTAATTGCTGTTGTACTGATTGCGACGGTGCTGTTTCTTTAAAAAGTTGAGTCATCGCATTCAGTTCTTTGGTTATAAACATCATCACACCTATTCAGCCAAAATCATTTTCCTTAGGACGATGCAATTATCCTTATGAGGACTCAAGCATAGCCTGCTTCGTTACTCAGGATGATTTTGAAGAAAATACAGAGGACTGAATAGCTACAGAGATTTATTAAAAACATATAACAGATCAATTCATCTGTTATAAAAAAACGATAAGAAAGTGTATCTACTTATATGCAACAAAAAATTTGATCATATCTAAAACTTAGATTAGCATTTGAAGTGCAACACCATGTTCTCGCAATAATACCTGACTCGGACTTTTAAGTCCGTTCTTTTACATTTTCCTAGCGACTGCTTTTGCTGCCTATTATAGGAGAGGATATATGGATCTCGGTCTCACTGCTTTAGAATTAGCTCGCATACAGTTTGCTTTTACTGTTTCATTTCACATTATCTTTCCAGCCACATCGATCGGTTTAGCGTGTTTTCTCGCTATGTTGGAGTGGAAATGGCTGCGGACTCAAAACCCGATTTATAAAGATCTGTTCAAGTTCTGGATCAAAATTTTTGCTGTTGCCTTTGGGATGGGTGTCGTTTCAGGCGTAGTGATGAGCTATCAGTTTGGTACCAACTGGAGTGAATTTTCTCGTATTGCAGGAAGTGTGACAGGCCCCTTACTGACTTATGAAGTATTGAGTGCCTTCTTCTTAGAAGCGGGCTTCCTCGGTATCATGCTGTTTGGTTGGGGGCGTGTCAGTCCCAGAGCGCATTTCTTTGCCACCTTAATGGTTGCCATTGGAACTTGTATTTCCATGTTCTGGATTCTTTCCTCTAACAGTTGGATGCAAACACCTCAAGGTTTCAGCATTGAAAATGGCATCATTATTCCAACTGATTGGTGGGCAATTGTCTTCAATCCATCTTTCCCCTACCGCTTTATGCATATGGCAGCGGCGGCATTTTTAGTATCTTCATTGTTGGTTGTCGGTACGGCTGCATGGCATTTAATTAAAGGTCGTCGCGATGAACTGATTAAAAAATCATTTTCGATGGGACTTTGGATGGTACTTGTCACCTCATGCTTGCAGGTGGTGATCGGCGACCAACATGGTTTGAATACTTTGGAGCATCAACCTGCAAAATTAGCAGCCATTGAAGGTCATTGGGAAACCAACCACGATGAAGGTATGCCACTCCTGCTTTTCGCTATTCCGAACATGAATAAAGAAGAAAATCTCTATGAGGTCGGAATTCCCAAACTCGGTAGTCTAATTTTGACCCACTCGCTGGATGGTAAGATCACAGGTTTAAAAGACTTCGCACCTGAAGATCGTCCGAACGCCACGATTGTGTTTTGGAGTTTCCGTGTCATGGTTGGGCTTGGCATGATGATGGTGCTACTGTCCTTCATCGCTTTATGGCTGCGTAAAAAAGGCAAACTTTATGGTTCGACTTGGTTTCATAGATTCGCTTTCGTGATGGGCCCAACAGGTTACATCGCACTACTTGCAGGCTGGGTGACAACTGAAGTTGGTCGCCAACCGTGGGTTGTTTATGGGGTAATACGCACCAAAGATGGTTTATCGCACACTGTCACAGCCGATCAAGTTGGAATTAGTTTAATTATCTTTGTGGTGGTTTATACCATCGTCTTTGGTAGTGGTATTTATTACATGTTAAAGCTACTGAAAAAAGGTCCTGAGTTTATTGAGACGATTGATCTTGAGCCTGTAGGTTATGGTCATTTTAAAACACCAATGCGCCCATTAAGTGCGGTTGATGAAAGTATTGATGAACAAAGCCCAAGTAAGGAGAAACACAATGATTGATTTATCTCTGATTTGGGTCGGTATTATCGGGCTAGGTGTTTTGATTTATGTCATTCTCGATGGCTTCGACTTAGGCATCGGGATTCTGTTTCCGATGATCAAAAGCAGTGAAGAACGCGATGTGATGATGAATACTGTCGCACCTGTGTGGGATGGCAATGAAACATGGATGGTGCTTGGTGGTGCAGGTTTATTCGCAGCCTTTCCATTGGTCTATTCAACGGTACTTTCAGCTTTGTATATGCCGATTATATTAATGCTGATTGCCCTCATTTTCCGTGGTGTTGCATTTGAATTTCGCTTTAAAGCAAATCGCACCAAACACTTATGGGATCAAGCCTTTATTTGGGGCTCGATTCTATCCAGTTTTTTTCAAGGTGTGATCTTAGGTGCTTATATTCAAGGCATTCAAACCACCAATGGTATTTTTTCAGGTTCAGGACTAGATTGGTTCACGCCATTTGCCGTCGCTACAGGTTTCGGCGTCATTGCAATGTATGCAGCGCTGGGGTGCGGTTGGCTCATTATCAAAACAGATCATGAGCTACAGGACAAAATGTACCGATTGATGCCTAAATTGATCATTATCTTGTTTGTAGTATTTGTAGGTGTCAGTTTATACACACCTCTCACACAACCTGCAATTGCAGCACGTTGGTTTGCTCTGCCGAATTTATTTTACTTTAGCCCAGTGCCAATCTTGGTGTTGTTATTTACCGCTTTGATTTTACAAGCATGTAAAAATCGTCAAGATTTAAAGCCTTTTATCTATACTTTAGCTTTGGTCTTCTTAGCATTTACAGGTTTTGTGATCAGTCTATGGCCACACATCATTCCACCATCGGTCACGATTTGGGAAGCCGCAGCACCACATTCAAGCCAAAAATTTGCCCTTGTTGGTGCCTTAATCCTGATTCCAATCATTATCGCTTATACCATTGTATCGTACTGGGTATTTAGAGATAAGGTCCGGGTTGGAGATACGGGCTATCACTAGGAGCGTTGTATGAAGATAAAATCTCTGCATTTAAGCCAAACCCAATGGTTTATAATCTTGTGGTTCGTTGGTTTTTTTGCACTCGCCATCATTGCAGGTTTATTCAGGCTGTTATTGATGTTCGCTTATTAAAATATGGATTGAATAGCTTTCATTAAAGCTATTCCATCAACATGGATTCGTTTGACTTTATGTATAAATCAGAACAACTCGCACATAAGCTAAAACTGCTCATTGAAAATGGGTCATGGAAAACACATAGCAAGCTTCCATCTTTACGCGAGCAAGTACAGCGCTCAGGTTTTAGTTTAATTACCGTGATGAACGCTTACCAAGAGCTGGAAGCGCAGGGTTTGATTTATTCAAAAGAAAAGTCGGGTTATTTTGTCGCTGAGCAAAATAACATTCAGATTCCGCAAGCCTATTCCGTCGTGTCTTTAAATCCAAAAATTGAAATCAACTCCTTAGTTTTTAAATATCTTAAATCGATTCAATCTAAGCAAATCAGTCCTTTAGGTTCTGCTTTTCCTGATAGTCAGTTGCTGTATCCACCCAAGTTAATTCAAATTATGGGGCAGCTTTCCCGCAATCGACATAGTTATGATCAGACCTCTAATCTGCCACCAGGGAATTTAGCCTTAAGAAATTTAATTGCGCAACGCTATTCGATGCAAGGGATTCCAACCGATGCTGATGACATTGTCATTACATCAGGTGGCTTGGAAGCATTGAATCTTTCCCTACAAGCCATTACCCAACCAGGTGATTATATTCTCTTACAGCAAACCGTCTTTTATGGTGCTTGGCAGGCTGCGGAACGCTTGGGCTTAAAGGTTATTACCATTCCAGAACATCCCCAACATGGTTTTGATATTGAGGCTTTTGAGCAAGTCATCAAAAATTATCCAATCAAAGTGTGCTGGTTCATGTTGAATGCACATAATCCTATTGGCTTTACCGTTAGTGATGACATCAAATATAAAATCGCCAAGCTATTGCATGAGCATCAAATTCATTTAATTGAAGATGATGTTTATGAGGAAATGTTTTATGGCAATCAGAAACCCTTGCCCATGAAATATTTTGATCAGCAAAATCTGGTCTTACACTGCTCTTCTTTTTCCAAAACTTTAGGCTCAGGTTTTCGTATCGGATGGGTCTATGCAGGAAAATTTTCAGAGCATATTCAACATTTACAATTGATGAGTACCATTTCTGCCAACGCACTGATTCAAAATGCGTTAGTTGAATTTATATCGCATCATCATTACGAGAAGCATTTAAGAACACTCAGGCGTGCGCTTGAAAAGAACAAAAAACAGTTCTTTCAGTATTTGAAACAGCACTTACCGCAAGACTGTAAAGTTTATAACTATTCCAGTGGCTATTTTCTCTGGATTCAACTACCCGACAAAGTCAGCAGCATGAAAATCTACGAACAACTGATTCAAAATCACGTTGGCGTTGCTCCAAGTCCCTTATTTAATGTACTGCCTTCACATCAGCATTTTATACGCTTGAATTGTTCTTTTGAATGGACGACTCCAATTCAGAATGCGGTAGAACTTTTGATTAAAACCATTCAAGACGCGATATAAGTGATGAAAAACTTACATTTAAAAACCACGTATTGAAATAAGGTAAAGCGTAAAATCACTTGCGATTTCAATCAAAGGTGTCTAAAATCTCACCTTCGCAATTTGCGACATAACTTTAGGGTTATGACTCCTTGCTTCTAATTTTATAATTAGGGGCTGCTAAATCCGTAAGGAGCTGACAATGCGTCACTACGAAATCGTACTACTGGTACATCCAGACCAAAGCGATCAAGTTGTAGGTATGGTTGAACGCTATATCTCTCAGATCA
>JAVXBC010000077.1:0-12756 GCA_036660195.1 Acinetobacter sp. | reverse complement strand
CAGGCGGCACGATTACTCGTCAAATCCGTCGTTTAGGTTCTTCGGTCGACTGGTCACGTGAACGCTTCACGATGGATGAAGGTTTATCTAATGCGGTGAAAGAGGTTTTCGTCAAACTACACGAAGATGGTTTGATTTACCGTGGCAAACGTCTGGTTAACTGGGATCCTAAATTACAAACTGCACTTTCTGACCTCGAAGTAGAGTCTGATAAAGAAGAAGCAGGTTCATTGTGGCACTTCAAATATTTCTTTGAAGATAAAAATCTACGTACCCATGATGGTAAAGACCATATCGTTGTCGCTACCACTCGTCCTGAAACTTTATTGGGTGATACTGCGGTTGCAGTTGCACTGGATGATGAACGCTATTCACACCTTGTTGGTCAAAATATCATTCTGCCGATTACAGGTCGTGCTGTTCCTATCGTTAAAGATGAATATGTTGATAAAGAATTCGGTACAGGCTGTGTAAAAATCACCCCTGCACACGACTTTAATGACTATGAAGTGGGCAAACGTTGCGAATTGCCAATTATCAACATCTTCAACAAAAATGCGGAAGTATTGGCTGAGTTTGATTACATCGCGAAAGCAGGTGAACAAATTTCTAAAACTATTGCTGCGCCTGCGGACTACATCGGTTTAGAGCGTTTTGCCGCACGTAAACAATTGGTTGCTCAAGCAGAAGCTGAAGGCTGGTTAGATCAAATCCAACCGTACACGCTTAAACCACCTCGCGGTGATCGTTCAGGTGTGATCGTTGAGCCATTATTGACGGATCAATGGTATGTAAAAATTGCACCATTGGCGCAACCTGCCATTGAAGCGGTTCAAGACGGTCGCATCAAGTTTGTTCCTGAGCAGTACAGCAACATGTACATGGCATGGATGAACAACATTCAAGACTGGTGTATTTCTCGTCAGTTGTGGTGGGGTCACCGTATCCCTGCTTGGTACGATGCACAAGGTAATGTTTATGTCGGTCGTAACGAAGCTGAAGTTCGTGCCAACAACAACATCGCTGCTGATATCGAATTAAGTCAAGACGAAGATGTATTGGATACATGGTTCTCATCTGCGCTATGGACGTTCTCAACTTTGGGTTGGTCTGGCGATGCACAGAAAGATGCAGCCAATGATTTCCTTAAAACGTTCCACCCAACTGATGTGTTGGTGACAGGTTTTGACATTATCTTCTTCTGGGTTGCACGTATGATCATGATGACCATGCACTTCATGAAGAATGAAGATGGTTCATCTCAAGTGCCATTCAAAACCGTTTACGTTCACGGCTTAGTTCGTGATGGTGAAGGTCAGAAGATGTCGAAATCTAAGGGCAACGTACTTGACCCACTCGACTTGATTGATGGTATTGATCTAGAAAGTCTTGTTGCTAAACGTACCACTGGATTGATGAATCCAAAAGATGCAGCCAAGATTGAAAAATCAACTCGTAAAGAATTCCCAGAAGGCATTCAAGCTTATGGTACAGACGCAGTTCGCTTTACTTTCTGCGCACTTGCCAATACAGGTCGTGACATTAAGTTCGATATGAAGCGTGTTGAAGGCTACCGTAACTTTGCCAACAAAATCTGGAACGCAACCCGTTTCGTTCTAATGAATGTTGAAGGTCAAACCGTTGGACAAGAAGCGCGTCCTGATCTTTGGGAGCTTCCAGAAAAATGGATCATCAGCCGTCTACAAAAAGCGGAAGCTGCGGTGCATCAAGCATTTGCTACCTATCGTTTAGACCTTGCTGCACAAGCGATCTATGACTTTATTTGGAATGAATACTGCGACTGGTATGTTGAACTCACTAAACCTGTTTTGAACGATGCCAATGTTGCAGAAGAACGTAAAGCAGAAGTTCGCCGTGTCTTACTTGCTGTGATGGAATCGTCTCTACGTTTAGCACATCCGTTGATGCCGTATTTGACTGAAGAAATTTGGCAAACGCTTGCGCCGATGTTAGGCAAAGGTGGTGCAACGATTATGACGGCTCAATACCCTGTGCCTGATCAAGCGAAGATCAATGATCAAGCTGAAACAGATATGCAGTGGTTACAAGGCTTGATTGGTGCGGTACGTAATATTCGTGGTGAAATGGGCTTAGGTAATGCGCGTTTATTGCCTGTATTACTGCAAAACACCACAGAAGCTGAAAAAGCACAAATCACGCGTATTGAAGCCTTGTTTAAAGCTTTAGCCAAAGTTGAAAGCATTACCTTCTTGGCTGATGCGGAGCAACCGCCATTGTCTTCATCTTCTGTTGTGGGTCACGTGTCTGTATTCGTTCCAATGAAAGGTTTGATTGACCCGAAAGCTGAATTAGGTCGTTTGCAGAAGGACTTGGATAAAGTTCAAAAGCAACATGATCAAATTGCCAATAAGCTTTCGAATGAAGGTTTCGTAGCAAAAGCACCAGCAGCGGTTGTTGAGGGTGAAAAAGTGAAATTGGCTGAGTTTGCTGATCAGTTAGCGAAAATTAAGCAAAGTATGGAGCAGATTGCAGCGCTTTAATGTGTTGGTAATTTAATCTGATTCGTAGTATAAAGGGCTGATTAATTAGCCCTTTATTAATTTCCGAAGAATAAAATAATGAAAAAAATTATATTCGTAATATACATACTACTCAATAGCGTTAATAATTATGCTTACACCATTGATATTCCTGAAAAAACAACATTATCTCAAGATGACCTCTATTTAAAAGGAAAAGTTAAAGCAATAAATATTTCCAGTGATGCTCTACAACCTAGTGGTCTACAAAATCAAATTATTATGTCCATTTATTTTTACGAAAATGGTTTAGTTAAAAAAATAGATTCAAGTATAGGAGCTTCTGGACAAGAGTTTTTTTACGATAAAACATTTACCAAACTTATCAAACATGAATTGTTTTATAGTTCGAACACACAAACCAAAACAAATCATCTCATCGGCCTTGTAAAAGATTATTCTGGTAATAACCCAAGCCAGCTCATTTATAGCCCCCCTCAAGCAACTAATCTAGCCGCACTTAAGAGGAGAGTTAACTATCAAGACAATAGTGAAACAATCGAAACTTTTTCACTTAATTCACCATATGAGCTTAATTTTACATCTAAAATTAGCAATTTTTATGATCCACAAACACATCGTTTAATAAAATCAATAAAATCATTTCCAAATTTTTTTAAAAAAGATACTTTTGATCACATTAAAATAAATTACAATGATTACGGCATATCCTCTATAGTAAGCAAGCTAGATACAACCCAATATAACTACAAAGATAATGAACTGTTTGAAATAATCAGCCCCAATAAATCCAGCTTAAATTTATCATATTCAGATTACCAATATGATTTATGTGGAAATTGGATTCAACGTAAAATAACAAATAAAGATGTTAAACAAATAACTATGGAAAATCGAAAAATTGAATATTATTTACCATGTAAATAGCAGAAAAATTACTACTTGCTGATCAATTGGCTAGGATCACATAAATTATCCCTCATCCCCCCGAGAGAGAAGGGACTTTCTTAATCTTAGTCTATTTATTACGCAATGAATTTCCTCCCTCTCCTGAGCAAATTTTAAAGCACCGCTTTAAAACGAAACGCAAGTGAGGATTAAGGAGAGGTTTTTTTAATATCTGAACAGGTATTCCACAAATCCACTAAAACCGCTTCTATATTTCCCAACACATCATGATTCCAATACCGAACAACTTTTAAATCTAAAGCTTCTAAAAACTTGGTTCGTTCAGCATCATACCCAATAGCATCAACAGTACCATGCTGACTTCCATCCAATTCAATCACCAAACCAATCTCATGACAGTAAAAATCTACAATATACGGCGCAATCACATGCTGCCTGCGAAATTTAAGATTCATAAAATGCTTAGCACGGAGTAGCTGCCACATAAGATTTTCAGCATCTGTCGCATTACTTCGCATAGTTTTGGCGAATTCTAATAATTGCGGGTCTAATTTCATTTTTTATTTTCCATTCAAATTACCCTCACCCCAACCCTCTCCCTGAGGGAGAGGGAGTAGCATCTAATTTCATGAAATTAAATATTTTAGTGGGTGTTCCCTCTCCTTTTAGGAGAGGGTTAGGGAGAGGTGATATTAAAGTCATATTCATATAGTTCCCCTCACCCCAGCCCTCTCCCTAAGGGAGAGGGAAAAAAGCATTAAAGCACCCCATGCCCCAACAACATCTCAACCCCACTCACCTTCTTCATATGCTTTAAACGCTCTTTTTCCCACTTCAACTGCTGCTTTAACTCAGCACAATCCGCATCTATGGCTTTATACACATCACCAATATGCACATGCTCAGTCTTTACTTTTTTCGCCAACTGAAAAGAATCTAAAATTTCGTCAATTTGACTTTCAAGCTGCTGACTTTGTACATCCAAAGCCAGTTTATAAAACTTCACTTGCTCCGCTGATAACTCTTTAGCTCCTACACCTTTATTCTGTTCTAGCTGTAATTGAAGTTTCAATAAATAAAACAAATCCTGCTGTTCATAAGCCTGACTCGCCTGTTGGAACAACTCGGTTTTTTCCTCTTTCTTGGTCTCGTCTTGCTCACGGTCAGGATGAATCATCGCAGCAATTTTTAAATAAACAGTTTTTAATGATTGGGCAGCCATTTGCTCTGCTTGTTCTCGATTTTGCTGCTGTCTAAGTTGCTTGGCTTGTTCTCTTGCATGTTGCTGCTCGGCAGCATACTGCTCAAATTCATCTTGTTCTAATGCTGCACTTTGCTCAGAATTTTCATCTTGTTCAAACTTAACTGACTGTACTTTTTTATTCTTTTTCGATGATTGCTGCGCCTGTTGCTGATAAAAAATATCTATCTGCTTTACCAGTTTTAACTGTTCATCCCTCAACATTTTGGAACGCTTTAACAATTGAGCAAGCTGAGCAATTTTATCATCGAGTTGTTGCATGTCGGCTTTGGAAAAATCATGCTGCTGCAATAAGCTCCAAAGCTGATCTAACTGTTGAAACAATATTTCATGCAGTTCGCTATACACAGGCATTAACTTTTGCCGTGTATGCTGTTGAATTTCAGCTTGGGCATTTTGCCATGTGGCAAGGCTAATTTTTTGCTGTTCTATTTTATCAATCAGGCGATTCAGCTTTTTCTGCTGTGCAGAAGGTTCAGCCCTTTGCTTTAAACTGACTTTGAGACCAAAAGACATAATTCATCTGCCTAAAAAATAAAAACGTGTCGCAATAATAATAGGAAGTATTAAACCATTCTTTGAACATAGATCGGCATGTTCTGTTGCGTCGAAACAAGGTATTCGTTTCTTGAAGTATCAAGCGAGTACACGATTATCCCGACTATTTGCTACACAAACCATTAAATGTGCTATTTTTAACCAAATGCACCATTTTCCACCAAAATTATAATTTAATTTCTAAATTGGTGCGTTTTTTGCATTATAAAATTCATCAAATTGAGTTGTCACGCTACAGCTTGAGTTTTTAGATTTACTAAATCCATTTTGGTGCAAAAATGAATCAAATATTTGCACCAAAATAAAATTTAGCACTTTTTTTGAGCACCACTATGCAAAACGTCGATTTATTTTTCTTACTGCTCGGTGCAGTCCTCGTATTGGCAATGCATGCTGGCTTTGCATTCTTGGAACTGGGCACAGTGCGCCATAAAAACCAAGTCAATGCACTCAGTAAAATCCTCACTGATTTTGCAATTTCAGCGATTGCCTACTTTTTTGTGGGTTATTGGATTGCGTATGGACAAAACTTTTTCCATGCGGGCAGTACGTTAACAGCAGATCATGGTTACAACCTAATGCGTTGCTTCTTCTTACTCACCTTTGCGGCTGCAATTCCAGCAATTGTGTCAGGCGGGATTGCCGAACGTGCCAAGATGCGTTCGCAAGCCATTGCGACTTTAATTTTAGTTGCTTTGATCTACCCTTTTTTCGAAGGCATGATTTGGAATGGTAACTACGGCTTGCAAAAGTGGCTAGAAACAACATTCGGTGCGAGTTTTCATGACTTTGCAGGTTCGGTCGTGGTACATGCAATGGGCGGTTGGATTGCCTTAGTTGCCGTCATTTTGCTCGGCGCGCGTCATGGTCGTTATCGAAATGATGGTCGAATCAGTGCACACCCACCATCGTCTATTCCCTTCCTAGCATTAGGCTCTTGGATTTTGATTGTCGGTTGGTTCGGCTTCAATGTCATGAGCGCACAACGGGTCGAAGCGATTTCAGGTTTAGTGGCGATCAACTCTTTGATGGCAATGGTCGGAGGCACATTAGCTGCAAACTTTATGGGTAAAAATGACCCAGGTTTCTTACACAATGGTCCATTGGCAGGTTTAGTTGCTATCTGTGCAGGTTCTGATATTGTGCATCCAATTGGTGCATTGGTCATTGGTAGCGCGGCAGGTGCGATGTTTGTGTATTTATTTACCTATACGCAAAACAAACTCAAAATAGATGATGTACTCGGTGTTTGGCCTTTGCATGGCGTGTGCGGTGCATTCGGTGGTATTACAGCAGGAATTTTTGGTCAGCAAGCCCTCGGTGGTTTAGGCGGCGTGTCGTTGATTTCTCAGTTGATTGGTACAGGATTAGGTATTTTTATTGCCGTTGCGGGCGGTTTTGTCGTGTATGGCATTTTAAAAGTCACCATAGGTCTTCGCCTTTCTCAAGAAGATGAATATCGCGGTGCAGACTTGTCCATTCATAAAATTTCAGCCAACTCTGAAGAATCCATGTTCTAATTTTCACTCAAATTTAAGCGACGGAAACGTCGCTTTTTTTATGTCCATTTAAGAGCAGGTTAAGTTTGGTTGATTTAAATAGCATCATTCTTCTTGCTTTAAGATTGTCTGCTTTATGGTTTGCAAATCACGCTTTTTTTTAGAGTCTAGCCTTTTATTATTGATCAGTTTTTTAGTGATTTTTTTCCTGTTCCCAGTCGGCGGACAAATTGATCTAAATTTGATTCAACCGTGGGTCAGTTCAGACGGAAGCTTTCCCTTAAAAGGCGATTGGGCATTAGCCAAACTCAACCATACTTATGTCAAGCAAGTTTTGACCGCCGTATATTTAAGTTTCTTTGTGCTGTGGTGTGCCTCTTTTAAAATCGAGAAACTCAAAGCAAAGCGTTGGCAATATGGTTACTTTTTTGCAATCAGTATGCTGTGTACCTGTGTCATTGGTTTAATTAAAGCACATGCAGCACATGCTTGTCCTTGGGCAATGACCACTGCAACTTCAACAGGTTTTGTTTGGGATTTTTCCGCAACAGCAGGACATTGCTTCCCAGGTGGACATGCCAGTACAGGTTTTGCCCTCATCACGGGCTTTTTTATTTTTCGGTTAGATCAGAAAAAATTGGCGTGGTTTTATTTATTCAGCGGCGTGGTATTAGGCTTTGCCATGGGCTGGGCGCAGATGATGCGTGGTGCACATTTTCTCAGTCATAACCTTTGGACAGCATGGATTTGTATGGCGATCAATCTGCTATGTTATGCACTAAGCTATCGCTATCATTTGGTTTTTGCACAGCGCAATTCAGTACCGCTCAATTCGCCCAATGTGTTAAAGTGAGAACTGCGTTCTAGTTTGAACGCTAACTGACTTAAATTTATTGGGATATTTTTTCTGCCGTATGTCTGACTTTCAATCCTTTTTAGAAACTACATTGCCTTCTCAAAATGCCTCAATTCAACCTTACGAATTAGGTCTTTATACTGTGTGGTTAAAAAAAGCATCCGAACGTCATGGCTTGTGGCTTTATATTCCATTAAAGTGGTTAGCCAAGATTTTTAATTTAGGCGCACTCAGTCCTGTTCCAAATCAGGGTGGGAAGACTGCCATTCAATGTGAATTTAAACGCATTCAGCAACTCAAAGCGCTGGGAGTGTCAACGCCAAATGTCCTTGCCATTGCCGATAAAGGCATTTTATTGCAAGATATTGGCTCGCAACATCAAAGTAAAGTCAAACAACTTGATCAAGCTTTAGCCACTTGTCATAAAAATCCTGAAGTAAAATTCTTACTATTTGAACAAGCCATTCAAGCGATTCAGCACATACATCAACAAGGCGGCTATTTAAGTGAAGCCTTTGCCCGCAATATTTTAATTGATGAACATCGCCAGTTTAGTTTTATTGATTTTGAAACAGACCCTCGCGACGTTTTAAGTTTGCATGATTGCTTTGTGCGCGATTGGCTACTGTTTATATTTTCAACGGCCTATCATTTTGAATTTGAACAGTTAATGGACGCAAGCCAAGTATTATTTAAAGCGTTAAAAGATGATCAGCAAGTCTATCGCGATGTTTACAAGGTTGGAAAACGCCTGCATTGGGTATTACGTTTCAATGTCAATAAAGTCGGTAATGACGGCAAACGCATCCAAAAATGTGTCCTGTTTTTAAAATATTTACAGCAGCATGCGGAAGCCGTTTCCGCTTAACCGTAAATTTTATTTTGTATTAGGGATGCGCTAAGGTTTTTGGCAATTTTACCAAAACCGATAACCCGCCCAAATCTAAACTTCTCGATAAAGTTAAGCTTCCGCCCAAACGTTGCGTCGCTTTATCGACAATAGATAAGCCTAGCCCACTGCCCACTTCCAAATGATGATGAATGCGATAGAAGCGTTTTAGCACTTTATCATAGTGTTCTGGGTCGATGCCTGTACCACTATCTTCAATTTGAATATAAGCAAAATTCGACTGATCACTAAACACCGAAATATTGATAATGCCTTGATTCGGCGTGTATTTAATTGCATTATCAATCAAATTAAAAATAATCGAATGTACAGTCGACTCTACACTGAGCATTTCAATGTGGTCATTACGTTCAAAACCAAGATCAATTTCTTTCTGCATGGCTAAATTGACAAGCTGCTCCACACAGTTTAGCGCGACATCATTTAAGCAAAATTGTGTATTCGGTTCGACCAAACTCAATGCCACATCTTGTTTTGCCAATGACAATAACTGCGTGACCAAATGCTGAATTCGCGCCAAACCTTTACTTAAATTTTGCAAGTCATCATTTTCAGGAAGCTGGCGAATCAAAATCTTGGTTTGTAAATTCAATGCCGTCACAGGTGTGCGCAGTTCATGGGCGGCATCGGCAATAAACTGTTTCTGCTCTGCTTGCGCATGTTGAATACGTTCAAATAAACGATTCATTTCTTCAATGGTTGGAATCAATTCTTGCGGATAATGATGACTATCAATAGGTATTAAACCTTCAGAATCACGCTGTTGCAGTTCTGTTTTGAAATCATCCAAAGGTTTTAAACTTAAACGGATAATAAACGCCAATATTAAAATCGCAAATGGCAACAATAGGATATAAGGCACAAACATGGTTGCTGCCAGTTCCCATGCAAAAGCGTAACGTATTTTTTCTTGCTGACTCACCTGAATTTGATATTTTTGCAGCGGAATGACATAGACACGCCACTTACCGAGTGGTGTTTCTTGTGTATAAAACCCAGCTTGCTTCACGGGTGGAACGAGTAAATGGGTTTGGTGCCATAAATGACTTTGGTCTTGATAAGCCCAAATATCA
The DNA here is from genome assembly GCA_036660195.1 of Acinetobacter sp. Lineage (GTDB taxonomy): Bacteria > Pseudomonadota > Gammaproteobacteria > Pseudomonadales > Moraxellaceae > Acinetobacter. The sequence continues at coordinate 3,168 of JAVXBC010000077.1, read as the reverse complement.
ACCAGTAAATCTTCTTCATGATAACTGCGATGTAACTCGACACGACTGGCAACTGGACTCAGTGGCTTGATCGCCGAACGTTCCGCCATATATTGCATTTGCGTATCGAGAATTTCATCAACTTCATGTAAAGCAATGCGATAAGCCGTAAAAATTAGCAAACAGCCGAGCAATAGACTAAAGAGTGAAGTCCCCCAGACTAAGCGTCGCTTGAGCGAATAAGAACGCACACTTTTCATCAATTAAGGTTGCCCTAAACGATAACCTAAACCACGAATCGTCCGAATAAAGTCTTTTCCTAATTTTGCACGCAAATGATGCACATAAACTTCAATGGTATTACTGGTGACTTCACTGTCAAAATCGTACAACTTGTCTTCAAGATTGGTCTTGGAAAATATCTTGTTCGGATGTGTCACCATCGGAATTAAAATTGCCCATTCCCGATTTGAAAGATCAATTTGCTGACCTTTGAAAATCGCCAAATGTTGTTCCACATCTAAAGTCAAATCCCCTGTTTTGAGTATTTGGGCTTGATTTTTAAATACTGCTGTTTCGGTATTTCCACGACGCAGTAAAGCATGAATTCGTGCTAATAATTCATCAAACTCATAAGGTTTTACTAAATAATCATCTGCACCTTGATTCAAACCATCCACACGGTTTTGCAGTTGATCGCGCGCAGAAATAATCAGCACAGGAATGGAGGCTCGTTGGCGAATTTGTTTTAAAATTTGCATACCATCCATGAGGGGCAAGCCCAAATCCAGCAACACTAAATCGAAAGCGTTTTTGCTAAGCAGTGCCAATCCATCAATACCATTATTGACCCATTCCACTTCAAATTGATGATAGCGCAACAAGGTCAATGTTGACTCTGCAATCATAAAATCATCTTCAATCATCAAAATTTTGGTCATGATTTCAACTCAGTTTAGGAATGAGCACATGTGGCTAACATGTCATTTTTAGGATCAATTACTTGGGTTTTTACGTCAAGTAGACTTAACAAGGTTGGAAATAAATTATCTTGGCTCAATGGCTGCTGGCTCTGATTGGCTATGCATTTCATTTGTGGTTCTGCTTGTTTTTTCCACTCATTTGAAAACCACATCAACATTGGAATATGGGTTTGTTGTGTTGGCGCAATCGCATACGGCGCACCATGTAAATACATGCCACTTTCTCCTGTCGATTCACCATGATCAGACAAATACCAAAAACCTGTTTGGAATTGCGTTGTGGTCTTTAATGTATCAATCAAAGCATTTAAAACATGATCTGTATAGAGCAGTGTGTTGTCATAACTATTAATTAACGCCTGTTGAGTACAGCCTTGAATTGCATTGGTATCACAGGTCGGTTTAAATAGCTTAAATTGTGGTGGAACACGTTTGTAATACGCTGGGCCATGACTGCCCAATTGATGTAAAACCACCAAATGTGGGCGAGTATCATCTTTAGGAATGGTTGAGATGTAGGCATTTAAACTATCGACCAAAATTTCATCTAAACATTCACCATCCTTACACCATTTTTGTTTAAGCGGTTCAGGAATTTTAAATTGTTCAACACGGTCACACGTGCCCTTACAACCTGAATTATTGTCAATCCAAGTGACTTGATAACCTGCACGTTTGGCAACATCAAGTAAACCTTCCCGATGGCTTGCTAAACGCTCGTCATAATCTTTGCGTGGCATACCCGAAAACATACATGGCACTGAAACTGCAGTGGCTGTCCCACAAGAGCTGACTTGAGAAAAATTAACAATATCTTGTTTAGACAATTCTGGATTGGTGTTTTTCGTATAACCGTTAAGCGAGAAATTTTCAGCGCGGGCTGTTTCACCGACCACCAATACCATTAATTTCGGTAATTTTGAAGGTGTTGCATTTAATTGTGCATCTTCACCATACATCACTAAAGGTAATTTTTGCTTTGGGGCTTTCTTTTTATAATAAGAAGCAAATGACGCAATCATATTTTGCGGAGAAATCATGCCTTTTAAATCTCGGTTCTCACGAAATATTTGCGCGAAATCGACATAAAAAACAAAGAGTAATCCACCAACAATGGCAAAAGAAACAATTGTCGTAATGATCTTTTTCCATATTTGGCGCAGGAGGGGTTCTGGTTTAATCTTAATCCATAGAGTCGCAATAATCGGCAACACGGTCATACCTAGTGTCCAAAACACTAAATGCCAAGACCACGTATCACGCGCTTCTGCCATATCGGTTTGCATTAAGTTTTGGATTTGATCAGAGGTAATCAAAACACCCAATGAATTCACCGCATAAGAGGCAAAACCACCAATAAAAACCAATGCTATCGCAAGTGGCTTCACTGTCCATTTCCAGTTAAACAACTGAAAAATTAAGTTATAGGCGGCAACCAAAACCATAGCAGTAGCTGCTACAAATAAATTCGCTTTGATACCTGTATAAGGTGTTAAAGACTGAATTTTTTGATAAAAACCAATATTCAGGAAAATACCGAGCCAAATTGCAAGTAATAGGTTAAATGCAAACAGGGATAGAGTTCGATTTTTGAGTTTTTGTAGCAGCATGAGGTTCGCAATCTAACAATGGATTTCTTAGCCTGCTTAAGGTAAGAAAGAAAACTTAAAAATGACTTAAAGTGTAAAAATGAAAGTTAAATTCAACTGCGAAAAACAACATTAAGATGGGTCTAAGCTGAGTAAAGGCTTATTTATAGGCAATCCGTCGCTATATATGCCAAATAATTGAATTATGATTGTTGGATCAAGCCGAGTTGTATTCAGCCCACGCAGTATATATGACGGTTTTATGAAATAGAAACAAAAAAACACCCTTTAAATCAGACTTAAAGGGTGTTTTGAATGAAGAAATGAGGATTAGAATTTATATTCCAAACCTAAGCCAGCCACAGGTTGTTTGTCTTCTTTATCCGCTTTTTCAAGTGTTAAATAGCCTGCATAACCATAGGTTTTGACTTGTTTGTTAAAGGCATAATCCACGCCACCAATAATCTGCTTCGCTTCAAAATCTGCACTGTTGTCTTTAAAGCTTGTGCTGTTTTGGCTGTATTGACCTTTCACTGTCCAGTTTTTAGCATTTGGAAGGTTATATTCCGCACCAACTAACCAACCTTGTGCATCATCAATATTGGCTGCCGCAGCAG
>JAVXBC010000076.1:0-13082 GCA_036660195.1 Acinetobacter sp. | reverse complement strand
CAGGTATTTACAATTTAGAGCTGAGTAAAATTTGATTTATGAAAGAAGTCTAATACATTAAATATTATTTAAATATATAATGATATAACACCGAAACTCAGCACCACGAGATCATCGTTAAGCTAAAGCCTAAAAGCTGCGGAACAGCGCGAGATTTTGGAAGTACTTAAATACAGAGTTAGCTCACCGATTTATGTGGGTAGATGCGTTGAATCTCGAGCTGAGATTTTGGACTCAATCCATGCCTCGACTTCTGATTCAAGCCAACCTACCATGTGCCCCATTTTCAAAGGGCGAGGAAAAGTTGGGTCATAACGCTTCGATTTTGGGTCTAGGCGGTCATATATGCTGGAACGGGAAATACACAATTTTGCTTCCACGTCCTTACGACGATAAATCTTCATAACAACTCCTGAAGTGATAAAGAAAGCACCTGCCTTCTTCGTTCAAAAGTATGAATAACAATGATTCGGATATCGTGGAATTACTTGATATTTAGATGTTTTAATTTAAGATGCTGAAAATAAATAATTATTTTTAATATTTTATTTTTGTAATAATTCCTTGAATTTATTTCTATAATAAGATCTTTCTAGAGGGAAGGGTTCAGCGTTATCAAGTTTAGGTACAAACCTTTGTATCTCTGAAATTCGAGAAGACGCATCTTCAATAAGTTGCTTGAGTGAAACAGTATTGATTTGAGTTCGGGCTTCACCAAAGATCATGGGACACTCGATATAGACAGTAAAAAAAGAACTCTTTGAATGATTACGCAATTTTTCTTCTAACTGACGTAGCTCTGTCTCTAAAATAGAACAAAAGTTTTTCAGTTCGAGTTTTAAAGTATCGTTTTCAAAAGTATAAGCAGAAAATTTTTGAAAAGTCTCAATCTTATTTTTTTTACAATAATTGATAAATATTTCATCCTTTTGGTGGGTAAGGAATTGCTTTATAGTTGGTATTTTAACTGGTTTTTTAAGTGATGCTTTATACATTCTACTCTTATTATAAATGTCTTTAATCTCTGGATCTTGTAGATCAAGATACTTTCCTGAAATGTTAAAAAAATGAGATAATATTTCGTGACGTGTTTTTTTTTACCACTTTCTCTTGAAGTTGATTAATATCATTAAAGCTCTCATAAAAATTGAATATGAGGCTGAATAATGTTTGGATATCAGGTGGGAGTTCTTCTTTTGAAAATTTATGTATGATGGCATAGTTCATTAATATATCTGATTGAAATTTTTGTATGCCCAAAGATTCGGAATAATTTGAAATACGTTTTAAATAAACTTGAAGAAGCACATCAACTTCATTGGCTATTTCATAAGCAATATCTATTTGCCTTAATTGCTCACTGGTAAGAGGTTTCCAGTTTGGATCTATGTGGTGATATTGGTGTGAAGGAGATGGGGTTATGCTAGGTTCTTTTAGTTGAGAGAGCAGTGGTGAAGACATCTCATCCATGGCGATCATTCTTATTTAAAATTAAGTTTAAATATTGTACCACTTTTGATCTTTGGTACGGTTGAATATATGCGAAAGCTAGCGCGTACTTGATACGTTGCTGAGGCACAGACTTGGTAGGTTAGAATTGAAATTTAACGTTATTTCTTTTTTTTGACTGCTAAATTAATGACTGATTCTTTCTGTTCAATAAATTTTAAAAAATTATATGAAGATTCTGGTTTTTAAAGTAACCACCTTTTTTACATGATTTTATTTTATTAGAACAAATTAATAAATTTTATTATTTTTATCACTGTTTTATACTATTTCTTATTCTGTGGGATTGTGGTTTTTATATATTGGTTTTTGTGGGGATTTTATTTTAGTTTGGCTGAGTGAAATTTTTGGTTAACTGAAAAGAGTTACTTGGGTAATGACTGCTGAAGAAGTCATGATTTTTTTTAATAGAACTATTTTGATTTGAAATGATAGTGAGTGCATTTGTAAAACTGATAAAGTGTTTAATATTTATGTGTGTAAAATTTTAATCAGAATAACATGCATTTAAAGTTTTAATCAGAACTGTATGCATTTTAATAAATTTTAAAGCATTATTTAATCTAACTTGCTTGACGGCAGACAGAGTGGGGGGCTATCCTTTCGATGCTGACCTACATCGTCAGTCGGTTTTAGCAGACCGTTTTACCCAAAGCACACGAAAAAGTCCTTCTTTTTTGTGGGCGACCTTGCGTGTCCCCTCTGCGGCGGAACGTGGAGGGGACATCTTCGGATGTGCTGATCTTTTTGGGTATCAGTCTGCTAACCCCTTTTCGTTTCGCCACCATTATTTAGCAGTGATGTGGTGAAACTTCTTTATACCCAAAGGAGTCGCCCATGCGTCTACATCTTCTTAATTTCCCGTTCTTCTCTATATCCCAATGCTGTATACGGTTTTGTCATAGCTAAACCAATAACAGCATACATAAAACAATAATTTTATCTGGGGTAAACAAATGAAGGATGTCCATCCTCTGTTTGTCTGTGTGCTCGGATCATTTTTACTGATTGGCTGTGGAAATAAAAATGCTTCCACTGAAGTTTTACGCCCTGACGAAAATGCAGCACTCAGCCAACGACTTGAACCAACACAGCGACCTCTTCTGGTCGAAGCCAAAGCATTACAACCATTTATCAATCTACAACAACTGCCCGAAGCCGATGTCTCAGGCTTCCGTGACTATTTACATGGTCAATCAGGCAATCGATCTGCATTGCTACAATTCCGAGACAAACTGCAACTTAAGCCAAATCAAATCCTGATGTTGGGGGTAGCAAAAACAAGTCAACAATCTTTACTGGAATTTCTCAACAATGACTTATTTGCCAGTGCCAACGATTTGGTGATTAACCATGCCCGAATGTTGAAGACTCCAGTTGCAGGAGTAGGTAAAGGTGAATTTGAAACGACTGAGCAATACCAGCAGCGCACTCAGGCAGAACAAGGCACTTTAAAAAAAGCCACAGCCAATCTCAATGTTGATCTTGGACGACTGGAAGATGCCTTAAATTATTTGGCTTATCCAATTGCCATCAATGTACTCAGCCCATCCAGCGAAGATTCAGCCCAGTATGATGCGGATCGACAGGTGATGCATATACAAGTGCAGGTATCCATTAGCAACCCTGCGGGCTACTACGATTCAACCGTATCTAAGCTCAATCTAATCTTTAGTGCATCACCCAAAGATGCTGAAATAATCTTAGGTAATCTACGTGATGAACGAGACAAGCGAAATTATCTCGGTTTTATCTTGAGTATGCAGCAAGGGCAATTGGTTTTAGAACAAGCCATCTTGTATCAGCACAATAACAATGATGATCGCTACCTACGTCTAGCTACCATCAATCCATCACAACTGTATTTGAGTACGCGTCCATTAAATGCAGATGAGTCAAATAAGAATCTCAATGCTGAACAGCCATACCCACTCAACCAAAAACTGCCATTCCAGTTTGGTCTTAAGCATTACCGTAATCCTGAACAGCAACCACCTGAGCCTGAACTCGAAGTTCGACCACCAACTGAAGAAGAAATCACACAACTCAGTTTAAATGCAGGGGCAAGTGATGTTGAGGGGGCACTGTAAATGTTAGAACTCTTTAAACATAAATCCGTTCGAAATACCCAACTCCTATGCAGTCTGTTGTTCCTTGGCAGCCTGTATGGATGTGGCAGCAAAGACATGCCAACTGAACTTCCTAAAGCAGATGCGGTGCTTCAGCTCTTACATGCTCAAGATGCCTCAGTGATTCAGATCAAGTTACAGCAATGTCAGGTCGGGAATCTGTTTACAGGTCAAGAAGGGACGAGTTCCAAATACGATCTCTATCGCTGTCAGATCACGGTTGAACGCTTTGATGATGAATATAAGCAATCCTTCCTTAAAGATGAGGTCGTACATTTACGTCCTTATGACTCAGAGACAGGTTGGCAATTGCTTGCATCGAACTAAGCATGATCACAAAAATTCAGAGAATAACCAAACATGAAAAAAGAATTTGTAATCCCTTACCTCAGTATCGCGGTGTTGTATTGGTTCAGTCTGTTATGGCGTATTGAAGACAGCGGTCCAATTGCAGCCTATCTATTCGGTCGTGCCCTGATGTGGCCGTTCCAATTACTGAAATTCATTTTTTGATTAAAGGTTAACTTGCCCAAGAGTGAAAAAATAATGATGGACTTTAATCAATTTAAACAACAGTTTCCGCAACTGGATCTATTACAGGCTGATCCCGCTATTTTCCTAGCACCTCAAATTCCCATGAACAAGATCCTGGGGGCAATGAGCTATCTACCTCCCCAAACCAAACCTGAACAGGTATTGATCTTGGTGGATGAAACGGTATTTGGTCATGGCAAGAATGGATTGTGTCTCACCACACAAGGCATCTATTTCAAGGAAGCCTTTGCCAATGCAAATGTCTATCCGATGAAAGCTATTACTTCAGTGGGCTATTCAATGGGGATGCTCAGTAAACAGTTAGTGATCAATGGCACCGTTAAAGTAACCTTGGCTCAGCCTGAAAAGGCAGGACTAAGGCTATTGGCAGATTTCCTAAACCAATATTGTGCGCTTCATAAAACCCTGACTGATACATTGTCATCTGCATCTACGCAGCAACAATCTCAACAAAGCCAAACCACAATGATCGCAAACCTACAACCAATCATCAAACTGTATGCCTATTTATTACTTGGGTGGCGAGGTGAGTGGAGCAATCAGGTGAGGGTGTTGATGCTCCAGCTGTTTGACCGTGAATTTGTCCATCCACAGGATCAGGCATTTCTAGAACGCTTGATGCAACAAGATCAGCAGTTTGATTTCTTTGACCTCCTTGATGAAGTCACTGCGATTCAAAACAGCCTGCCACCCCAACTATGTCATAGCTTGCTTGAAGAGGTGCTGGTGTTGATGGAAAAAAGGAACTTTGAAGTTGAAACAGCACGGAACCATTTCTTTCAGATCAGTACCGCTTTAAATGTTGATCAAGCAACTGCCACAAGCATTCTTGCGCAATTCCCAGCATTTATAGCAGGGAATATTTAATCAAAATAAAGAAATTTCAAATACATATTACCTCTGTGAAGACCCAGCATCCAGCCAAGACACAAGCTGACGTGGTGCTGTTTAACATTCAAGAAGCTAAACAGAATACAGGAAAAATAATTGTGAAACGATTAAAGAAATTGATACTACCTGCCTTAATTACCCTGCCACTGATGTTGACTGGATGTGGTTCAGGCTTTAACCCCGATCGCATGGAAGTCAACCTCAATACGGAATACAGCCAAGGGGGATTGTATGACCGCACCTATGTGATTCTAACCTTACGTTCACTGGACTCTGAACCGATCACACTACACAAGGTCGATGTAAATAACGGACGCTGTAGTTATACAGGCAGATACAATGATCCAATCAAGCTGCCTGCCTATTTCCAAATAGGACAATCCTTACAGCTTTACTTGCGATGTTCCTATGATGCCGTGGTGAAGGTCGATATTGAGACTGATCAAGGTGCAGCAAGTTATAGCTTTAAATAAGCAGGCTCAAACCAAAGTATAGACTTACCCAACACGCTACAAAGACACAGACCATGCCCGAATTGGGCATGGTTTTTTTATGCCTGAAAATCTCAAGATTCGGACATCAAAATCAATATTCACCTCCACTGACAGGACTTTCGTGATGAATACCGTACATTGTCCTTATTGCCATTCAGAACAGGTGATTCTTAGAGAATCCCAACCGAATGGTCCACAGTATTTTGAAAAAATCCTAGACGCATTTTCCCCGCCTGCGATGGCTGCACTGGGTATCAAACTGGCAAAAGAAGCAGGTATCCCTCCGTATATCGGTGGGCTGATTGGGGTAGTGGTCGGTGGAACACTGATCATAGTCAGTCAGCATTATTTCTATCGACATTATAAATCCGCGCAACATTACCGCTGTCTGCAATGTGGGCAGGACTTTGCGGTGGCTACTTAAGCTTCATTACTCAATTATTGATTTATACAACCTGACTTCACTCAATTTTATTTTTAAACAGCTTCACTTTTATATAGGAATGATTCTTATGGCACATTTAGTTGAAACAATGGCATTTGTAGGACAAACCCCTTGGCATGGCTTGGGCAATCAACTGACCCCACACCAACCGATTGAGGTCTGGGCACAACAGGCAGGTATGGATTGGCGGATTGAATCCTCGGATGTCAGTTATATGGCTGAAAACCATAAACAACAAAACCTGATCTTGCCGTACCAAGAGCAACGGGTCTTATATCGCTCAGACACGCACGAACCTTTATCTGTGGTGAGTCAGCGCTTTCAGGAAGTGCAACCGATGGAAATCCTACACTTCTATAAAGACCTGACTGAACAATCAGGCTTTGAACTAGAAACCGCAGGGGTACTCAAAGGCGGTAAGAAATTCTGGGCATTGGCTAAGACAGGACAAACATCGGCTTTAAAAGGCAAGGATGTCAGTAATGGCTATATTCTTTTAGCGACGGCGTGCGATGGTACATTGGCAACCACCGCGCAATTCACTAGTATTCGAGTGGTATGTAACAACACTTTGGCGATTGCACTCAAAGGACAAAACACCAGTGCAGGTGTAGTGAAAGTACCGCATAGCACCAAGTTCGATGCGGAGAAAGTCAAACAGCAACTTGGTATTTCAGTTCGTGCATGGGATGATCACATGTATGAAATGAAACAACTGAGTCAGCGTAAAGTGACACAGCAAGAAGCAGCAGCCTACTTTGATGCGGTGTTTAACAACACCAACTTAAGTATGGCTGAACAGGATGAAAGCATCATTCAGTTCTACCGCAATGCAGCCATGCCTAATCAAGGCATATCCACAATAACCAAAGACGACAATAAAATTGAACCGAATGGACGAGCCATGTCCAAGGTGATGACCATGTTTAACGGACATGGACGTGGTGCAGAACTCAGTTCAGCCAAAGACACAGCCTATGGTTTATTGTGCGCAATTACGGAATTCACCGACCACGAACGTCGAGCCATGAGTACGGATCATCGACTCGATTCAGCATGGTTTGGTGCAGGAGCAGCAATCAAGCAACGTGGTTTAGAACAAGCACTTCGAATGATTGCCTAAATTCAGTTTCAGTTAAGCCTTCTACATTAGCCTAAGCATACGGTAACACCGTACAAGCACAGCAACACCTTTAGCCGCACCCTCAGATGCGGCTTTTTTTATGCCCAAAATTCAGCTTTTACGATTTTACCCATACAGGAATATTTGCAATGAATAGTCATACTCAAATTCAAAACACGCTAAATAACCCACCACTACAACCCTATTTACCGAATCTAAATCAATCCATTCAGCAGATTGAGGTAGGAACCCGAACCAAACGAGATCGACCAAATACGCAGCCACGAAAAACTAAAGCTCCAGTAGCAAAACGCCTTGCCAACACCAAACAGATGAATTATCAGCAATGGCTAGAAGTCAGAAAACAGGGTATTGGCAGTAGTGATGCAGCAACAGCATGTGGACTGAATCCTTATATGTCGATGCTAGAACTGTGGATGATTAAGACAGGTCGGATGCAACAAAATATCGAGGATGAAAGTGCAGGCTATGCACCTTTATATTGGGGCAAACAGCTTGAGCCGTTGGTGGCTGAATACTACAGCATGCACACCAACCACAAAGTTCGTCGAGTCAATGCAGTCTTACAACACCCCGATGAAGACAAGCATTTTATGCTCGCCAATTTGGACTATGCCGTGGTAGGTAATGAAGAAGTTCAAATATTAGAGTGTAAGACGGTTGGGGAATATGGCTCAAAACTATGGCGAGATGGTGTACCACTGTATGTCCTCTGCCAAGTCCAACATCAACTTGCGGTGACAGGCAAACAGGCAGCGCATATCTGTGCCTTGATCTGTGGACATGAAACCAAAATCTATAAGGTGACTCGCAATGAAACCGTGATTCAGCACATCATTAATGCGGAACGTCACTTCTGGCAATGTGTAGAAACAGGTATTCCGCCAAGTGTAGATGCCTCTGACTCGGCAGCTAAAGCTTTGCAACAACTTTATCCTGAACAGATTCCATTAACCGTAGAAGATCTCACCCAAAATGAACAAGCCAACTATCTATTTAATCAACTGTTAGAGGAGCGACATAAGGTTGAGCAGCATCAACAGTATTTTGATGAGCTAAAACATCAACTACAAATGATGATGAAAGAGGCAGAACGAGCAGTGTTTACAGGTGGCTCTGTCACATGGAAGAAATCACAGGATTCCATCAGCCTAGACAGTAAATCACTTCTTAAACAGCATCCTGAATATCTCAGCCAGTTTCCACAAACCAAAGTAGGGACACGACGTTTTCAGATTTACCCGAATGGTGGATAACGAATACCTCCAACCAAACTGATCCCATACCTCAACAGGTATGGGATTTTTTATGCCCAAAATTTTATTTATACATCTATATAGAGGACAGCACCATGATTAAAGGTCTCGCAATCACACCACCCGTTTTAGGTCGTATCAGTATTGGTAAGATCGTCGAAAAGAATGGTAAACGTCTGCCTGAAAAGGACGATCAATTTACCATTACCAGTCAAATTCAAGGAAAAGACGGATGGGTTCGGCATCCCTTGGATGAACAGCTACGAGCCAAAGCACCGAACCAAAAACTTAGAAGCATTCCAGTTCGCATGATTTTTAATGATCCTGAACTGAATCTACGGGCAGAGTACAGCCTATTTGACCGACAAACAGGGCGTTTGATCTGTTCAGGCAATGGAGAAACCTGCCAGCGACTAGGACAAAATGGCATTGAACAGCATGCATGCCCATCACCTGATTTATGCCCATTGGCACAGGGTGGACTCTGTAAACCTTATGGCAGACTTTACGTCAATCTAGATGAATCAGATGAGTTTGGGAGTTTTATTTTTAGAACCACAGGCTTTAATAGCATCCGTACTTTGGCAGCAAGGCTTAGTTATTATCATGCAGCATCAGGTGACTTGCTTTCATGTTTACCATTGCAATTGACTTTACGAGGTAAAAGCACAACACAAAGTTACCGCACCCCGATTTACTACGTGGATCTTACTTTACGTGATGGAGTGAACTTAAGTGAAGCCATTACTTCAGCCAAACAGATTGATGGACAGAGCAAGGCAGCAGGATTTTATCAGGAAGCTTTAGACCATGTGGCACGACAAGGTTATGGCAATGCAAGTTTTGAGGTGGGAGGGGAAGAAGGTTTGGATATTGTTGAGGAGTTCTACGTGGAGGATTCTAAACAAGAGCAGCATCAGCAGAGTAATGACTTAACCAATGTTCAGGATATTCAGAAAGGGTTGCAGCAGTCGGTTCAGGCTTTAAATTAACTAGGAGAAAATGCCATGGATGTACTCACAGCTCAATCCTTTCAGATGAATCAAATTATTACTGTTAAAGATGTAATGAAGTTCACCAGCATTAGTCGCTCAAAAATCTACGAACTCATAAATAAAGAGTCAAAATATTATGATCCTACATTTCCTCAACCAATACGACTAAGTGAATCACGTATTGGTTGGTCAGCATGGGAAATCCATCAATGGATTGGGACTAAGTTGGAACAGAGAGAATAAGGGGAGTTTTTGCTCCCTTTTAAATCTTTTAGAAAATTTTAATTATAAGTATATGGGTAATATAAGTTTCTAGTGAAAAAAGATAGAAGACTTTGCTTGAAGTTACTACCCATGGTAAAAGATAATAATTTTTATATTAAAGAATATAATTCAATATGATTGCGAATCAAACACCTGAACAAGAAGGACAACCTTTTAGAATAGCAGCACGGGCAATGCGACAACTTGGAGCGGAATTGATCACATCTGATGAAATGGCAATTTATGAGTTAATTAAAAACTCGTTTGATGCTGGATCACTTAGAGCTGTTGTTTCAATTTATGCACCTGCAGATGCTAGTGCTATTAATCGTATTAAAGAACAACTTGTTAAGGAAAGTAAGGGGAGGGGTATTTCTATCCCTGATGTTTTGGAAAGTATTGAGCAGACTATATCACCAGATCTATCAATTGAAGCACGAAGTCAAATTATAAATGAGTTCAAGCAGAATTCTACTTCTGTAGATGAGTTAATAACTTTTATAGATTCATTTTTTTTTGATAAATATAAAATTGTAATGAAAGATGAAGGGTGTGGTATGTCTGCACTTGATCTTAATAAAAAGTTCCTTGTGGTTGGTACTCCTTACAAATTCATTGCAAAGCAAAATGACAAGTCAAAAAACGACCAATTACTAGGAGGCAAAGGTATAGGACGTCTCTCTATGATGCGTCTAGGAAATCAAGCTATTGTAAGATCTAAAGTTCGGGGAGAAAAAAATTGGAATAGAATTATCTTTGATTGGCAAAAATTTGATGATCCTAATTTATTTTTAGATGACGTTAGATTTCTAGTAAAACCGTCTAAAGAAGATGAGTTGGATGCGGAAGGTACAATAATTACTATTCGTAAACTCTTATCAAATTGGTCAACTACTAAAGTACAAAGTTTTCTTAATAAATATATAAGACGTTTACAAAACCCTTTCCTACAAAAAAAGCGCCCTTATCCAATTGATATTTTGTTTAATGGTGATCGGCAGATTGTTAGACCATTGCCAAAATGGTTAATTAGTCATGCTCAATTTCGAACACACATTACTTTTACACCGGATAGTGAGAACCCTAAGTCAATAGCTTTTAAGAGAGAGCTTGTTTGGAAGAATTCATCAAGTCCAGAACTTAGAACATGGTCTCTTGAAGATTTATCAAGAGAATTAGACATCCCATTAGATACTTTTCAGAGGCTCGGCCCATTTACTGTAGATTGTCTATGGTTCAATCGTAGTTTGATTGTAGGGGATTTAGAACATTCAAAGAAAAAAATTTTAGAAGAACTAAATGTTTGGTGTGGAGGGTTTGCAATATATCGTGATGGATTTAGAGTGGGACAGACAGGTGGAATGGATGATGATTGGCTGGAATGGGATTCTAGAGCTTTAAAAACAAAAGGATTCACCTTAAATCGTTATCAAACAGTTGGTAGTATAAATATAAGTTCAGAACATAACCCACACCTAGTAGATGCTGCGAATAGAGAAAGATTAGTATCGTGCCCTGAACAGGAGTTATTGGTTGCATTATTGGCTGATATTCTAGTTAAAGACCTTCGTTCGCACATTGATGCAATCAAGCAAGTTGAAGTAAAACAGGCTATTGAAGAAGAATCAACACATGAAAGCTTAAAAAAATCAGAAGACTCTCTGAAACTAGCTATTAGAAACTTTGAGGAAATATCAAAAGACCTGCCTCCTAGTGCAAAACCACAAATTAAGGCTATTCATAATCAACTACAAGCACAAGTTGAGTATTTGGCAACAGTTCAGAATGCATTAAAACTATCGAGAGAAACTAGGGTAGAGCTATTAGAGTTAGCTAATATTGGTTTGGTAGTGGAAATTGTTATTCATGAGTTGGCTAGACTTACCCAACGAACTGGGGAATTATTAACTGATATCAAAAAAACTGATACACGGGATAATAGTCTTTTAGATTTAATTGACAATTTACAATCACAAATTGTGTCTACTAATAAACGCATTAGATCTGTAGATATCATGAGTCCATCAGGCCGTAATAAGAAAGGAAATTATGATGTTATTAAATTAATAAAGTCTATTGTCTCAGGTTTTTCGGGTAGGTTTACAAGACACAGAATTACTTGTGAAATACTGGTCGATGGTGAGGATCTGGTTGATCAACACTTTGAGGTATTATTGGTCCGTGGTCTCATATCTCAAGTTCTGGAAAACTTATTAACGAATTCTGTATATTGGTTAAAACAAGGAACATTTAATAATGATGAGCGGACTATAACAATTGAAGTTGATACAAAGTCTGAATCAATTCTTATTCATGATAATGGACCTGGAGTAGATCCTTCTTATCGAGAAGACATCTTTAAACCTTACTTTACCATGAGAAAAAAAGGAAAAGGGCTAGGGTTATATATTGCCCGAGAGCTTGTAGAATATCATACTGGAAAATTGTATTTATCTCTAATAGAAGATGAAGATACTCGATTGAGAACATTTATTCTGGAATTGCCAAAAGGGGAGTAATGCAATATGAATGATCAGTCAATAAACACCGAAATTATGAAAGAAGATATAGAAGCGTTGCATGTATCTAAAGAAACTGTTGAATTATCTGATTCTACTTCCCTCACAGAAGATAATATACAACCAATGAAAAAAATTATTATCGTTGATGATGAGCTTTTTGGCTTTAGAAAACCTCATATTTCTGGAGTTTGTCAAGATTTTTACTCTATTACCGAAGATGTCACGGATCCAAGGTATGACCAAATAAAAGAGTTGGGAAAGCAAGTAGCAGGTTTAGAACATATTTTTAATGATGATGATGAAGTAATAGTTGATTATATTAATAGTGATGAGGCAGCTAAAGAATTTTTTTCTAACGAACTCTTTATAAAGAATGCTACTCCTAATCTGCAAAGATTACTAAATCCTTTCTTTATAAGAGTTCAAAGAACTGAGTATATTCGTAGCATATTAAAAGAAGCATTTCCAGAAGCTAACTTCATTCTTGACTTTCAGGGGGAGCGTCCAAATACGACTGAAATTTTGGAGTGCGATGGTTTATTCCTAGATTTATTTTTAGAAAATAACTCTAAAAATCCTGTTGAAGAGTTATCAAATTATCTTCAACAACTCGCTTATCAGGCAGAAAGTAATAAAATACCGCCAATAATTCTGATGTCTACGCATCCTGAGTTGCAAGATAATCAATTAAATTTTAGTAAGAATGCCCACATTAGTGCTGCAGGTTTGATGATACTGCCAAAAGATAAAATGCTTGATTCGAGTTTTGGTTCATTAGGGGTAAAATTAAGTTTTGATCAACTTATACAGCAAAGTGATACAGCTCACACGATGCGTTTACTCATAAAAGCATGGTTGAATGCACTTGACAATGCTAA
>JAVXBC010000075.1:0-13194 GCA_036660195.1 Acinetobacter sp. | reverse complement strand
CAGTGAAACTCTGGGTGTGGCATGCCATTGAAGAAATTGAGCATCGCGCGGTTGCATTTGATGTTTATCAAGATGTGTATGGCGATGACAAGATTCGCCGTTTAATTATGCGCAGTGTAACGACAGGTTTCGCCAGTTTAACTTTTTACTCGGCCAGTCGATTATTTTTACAAGACCACAAAAAGAGTATACCTAAATTGGGCGGGAATCTCTTTGGGTTGTATTTACTGGCGAAGATGTTTGTGCAATTGCTGCCTGAATATTTGTCGTATTATAAAACCAACTTTCATCCCTCAGATATTGATTACAGCCAACTGTTGAAATACTGGAAAACCCGTTTGGCAGACGACTATCAACTCGAAGGTTTTCAGCAGGAATTGCAGGCGGCTATTTAGTTTAAGTATAAAAATAAATAATCAAAACCGAGTGAAAATCGCTCGGTTCTTTCATTTTTAGCTACTTTAACTAAAAGCAACAAAAGGATAATCAAATGTGTTTACAATCAGGTTATTGCAATAAATACAAAAGAAAGAGGATAGCTGAATGAATTTTATGAAAAAAACTGCTGTCGTTGTTGCCCTCGCGAGCACGTTAACGCTATCGGGCTGTGGTTATAATACCTTGCAGGTCAAAGATGAGGCGGTTACAGCTGCGTGGTCGGAAGTACAAAACCAATATCAACGCCGCGCAGATTTGGTGCCGAACTTGGTGAATGTGGTGAAGGGGTATGCTAAGCATGAAGAGCAAGTCCTAACTGAGGTCACACAGGCTCGTGCCAATGTGGCAGGTTTAAAAGTCGATAAAGAAGTATTAGAAGACCCTGCATTATTCCAAAAATATCAAGAAGCGCAGGCGCAAATGACAGGTGCATTGTCGCGTTTAATTGCGGTCTCAGAAAACTATCCAGACTTAAAAGCCAATGAGCAATTTCGTGATTTACAGGTTCAACTCGAAGGCACCGAAAACCGCATTGCTGTGGCACGTAATCGCTACATTAGCACGGTACAAGACTTTAATTCCTATGCACGTCAGTTCCCACAAGTCATGACTGCGAAGGTGATTGGGATGGACACCAAACCAAACTTTAGTGCAGAGCAAAGCGCGCAAAAAGCACCAACGGTGTCATTTAACTAGCTGTGACTTAAAGTAATCGCAACCATAGGGTGACTGAATGATAGGGCAGCAGCAGTTCTTACAGTTTTCGTATAAATGGGTGCTTGCATTCATTTTATCAGGACTGTTGTGTCTAAGTTCTTTAACATGGGCAGAGGTTGCTACAGCGACAGATGGTGCTGCGGAAACAGTCGTTGCTGGAAAAATTATTCAAGGTCAGCAAGCAGTGAGCTCCAATAACGTGACCTCTAAAAGTGCTGATGCTGTATCTCAACCACTCGTTGCGAATGATATGGCGGAGGGCGACTCGATACGGGTGTTACCAACCTTAAATGAACCAGTGATCGATCAAGCACATATTTTAAGTGCTGAAGATAAGCAAGCCATTGGCCAAAAAATCCGTGCCTTGCATGACGCAGGAAAAGCCCAAATAGGCGTGGTGATTGTCCCGACCACAGGTCAAGAGGATATTTTTGGTTTTGCCATGCGTATTGCAGACCAATGGCAGCTCGGTTCAGCAAAGCAGGACAACGGTTTGCTGATAGCAATTGCCGTTAATGACCGGCGTATGCAGATTCTTACGGGTTATGGTTTGGAAGGAGTCATTCCTGACATTATTGCGAATCGCATTATTAACCAACAAATCACACCGTATTTTAAGCAAGCTCAGTATGCTCAAGGGATCAATGCGGGGCTTGCTGAAATTGAACGGATTTTAAATCTTGATCCTGAAGTTGCAGCCCAAGCGGCGCAAGAATTACAAGAACGCCAAGACCAAGCTATTCGAGAGCAGGAAGCCAAAAGTAAAACGTTTAGTACGGCTTTATTTATCTTAATTGCTGGCGCAATTGGCTCATTTGTGGTGGGTAAACGTTTAAGTGCCTCGACGGCTGCAGTTGCAGGAACCGTGGCAGGCTTGGTGAATGGAGCAGGTTTAGTCACCAGTTTACTGATTGGTGGTGGGATTTTCTTTTTACTCATCACGACCTTAGCCCAAACGATTTTTCAGCTCTTTCTCTCTTCTGGCGGGGGAGGTGGGCGCGGAGGTCGTGGCGGCGGCGGTTTTGGTGGAGGTGGATATAGTGGCGGGGGCGGCGGCTTCGGCGGTGGAGGAGCATCAGGGTCATGGTAACAATAACTGAAACAACGGAAATCGTCACTAAACCAAAGCTCGATGAAGTTGTACAACCCAGTTTTAAACGTTGGCTAAAGCATTTATTACATATGCCCGCGAGTAAACGCTTTTTTAATCAGCAAGATCAACATGCGATTGCACAAGCGGTAGCTGCTGCTGAGCATGGGCACATTGGGGAAATTCAGGTAGTAATTGAAGGGCATATGCCTGCACGAGAAGCCTATTATTTAGATACGCGTGGACGTGCGAAACAACTTTTTGCTGAGCTGGGTGTGTGGGATACCGAGTTGAATAGTGGGATTTTACTTTACTTAAATTTGTGTGAACGCAAAGTCGAGATTGTCATTGACCGTGGGATACAGCAAGCCACCACACAGCAGGTATGGAATGAGGTCTGTCAGAGTGTTATTAAAAAAATGGCACAGCAGCAGTATCGGCAGGCTTTAGTCGATGGAGTTACTCAAATTGGGACTATTTTGGATCAATTCTATGTCAATAAAATAGAAGATAAAGCTGATGAATTGAGCAATTCGCCAATTATGTTGAACTAGAAAGAGGGAAATTGACAATATTTGTCAGTTTTTTACATAAAAATACAATGCTCAAAAATAAATTTTTAAATAGTGAAATAAAGTGCTGTTTTTTATTTGAAAATAAATATAATAAAAGTTGGCATAATACATGCTAATTACAAAGTAGCTTAAAAAGCTTATAAAAAATTAACAAAACATTTGTGGAGAATGTTATGAACGCTCAAAAGGGTTTCACTCTTATTGATACTCCATAAGTGTCCATATAAAATGAACAATCCATAAGTAAGTCAGTATGGACATCATCGAATAAACGACACATCATAATCCCACTATGAAGAATAAATATTACTTCAGCTTTCTTTTGTTTCTTTCTACGTTTACTCATGCACAAGACTTAGCTCAATATTCAGATATTTCATCCATCTCTCAAATTGCTTCGAATCAAAAAATTCAAACAGAACTTCAAAAGCTTTTAAAGCACGATTATCAAAACTTCCAATCTAATTTTGAACATTATTCAGCACCCTATTTACTCAAAACAGATGAGGCTTTGTATTATGAAGGGAGGTCTGCATCCAATTTAAATGCATCATCGGCTATTGTTTTTAAAGATGGGCGATTGTTTGCTGCAATTTATTTAGCTGAAACTAAAACTCTAAAATATTTCAGTAATGATGCGAGTTGCTCAGAACATTTACATCCTGCAATTCAAGTCTTTGCTCAGCAGCGTGAAATTAAAAATATTGAGTATGCAACGGTAGGTATAGAGGCGGTTTTAAAATATAGTCTTGGCTTGTTTTCTGAATGCGAGGCTTATATAGAAAAGCTAAAGAAACAAAACTAATTTGAATTATTGAAATCATACATATTTTTTATAAAATAATTTTTTTCTCAGTTCTAAGCGCCAATATTCGTCACCGAATGATATCGACTAAAATATCCGCCAACGTTTGACCATTCTTGCGATCAATTAAACGTGCAGACATACCAAATTCATTCGGGCCACTAAAATCGGCTAAAGGTGTATCTCCAATGAACAAAACCTCTTTGGCATGACATCCTAACTGATCAATTAAATACTGATAAATTTGTGGCTCTGGCTTAATAGCTCCAACTTCATAACTCCAAGCATAGGCATCAAGAGTCGGTAATAATGACGAAACAACTTCTCCATATGGCATAGCTAAATTTGAGCATAATGCCAATTTAAATCCTAATTTTTTTAATTCTTCTAAGGTTGATAGAGTATCTTCGTACAGAACAATAGATTGTAATTCTTCGTTTAAATCAGACTTGAGTTCTTTCAGTAATTGTTTTGGAATATCCGTTCTTAGTAACATTGCAAACTCTATAAAGTCTAAATTGTAGGACATGATCAATTTGGCATCATCGGGGTTTGGTTTTCTCCCATTCTGCTTAAGCCATTTCATTAAGTTTCTGTATGGAAAGCGTCTTTCCCCTATCTTTACAAGTGTACCAAATACGTCGAAAACAATGATTGATGGCTGAATATGAGCGGCTTTTAGAGATGATTCCATATTATTTTCCACGACCAATTAAATTAAGTTTTTGCTTTTGGGCGCGATTATTACAAGTACATACCATAAATTTAAGGGAGATATTTTGTATCTCCCTTTTTCTATGCTATTCATCATAATCAGCAAACATAACTTTTGGGAAATTTTTCATAAAGTGATGACGAACACGATTAAAATCATTTAAATCATGTTGAGCTTTAGAGAAATGATTGACCCACGCTAAAATTGCATCTTGGTCATTCAAATTTGGATTTACATTTAAGAACAGAGCCAAATTGAAGGTACGGTCAATATTAAATTCTTTGATCAGTGCGATGGCCGTTGAACGAATGTCTTCTGAAACCGCGAACTTTTGAGAAAAAGAGAGATTCATAGCTGAGCTTCCTTAGAAACAATATATAATGATGTTTAAGAAGGTTAAATTGTTTATCTAGTAAGTAAAATAACCTGCTGTAGGTCGAATTTAGCATGAGAAATGCTATTTATCAAGTTGAAATACCCTGTAGTGGGTTTATTTTTTATTCTGTAGGTTGTGATGGTTAGATGTAAGTTGTCTGCTTTGATGGGCGAGCGCAAAATTTTGAAGTTGAGTGATGTGGCACATGCAACTGGTATTAACCGTAATACCTTGACGAGTTTGTATTATGACCGTGCAATTCGGATTGAGCTTTCTGTTGCAGATACCTTGTGTAAATATTTTAATTGCACCATGCAGGATTTATTTGAATATTCTACTGAACCCGAAAAAAGGGATGACATTTAGTAATAGTCATCCCTTTTTTTAAAGCTGAATAGGATGCTTTAGATACAATTCAGGATCATTCCAAATCGTCTGAATGTATTCTTTTGCGTCAAAATCTCGAAGTATTCTTGCTCTTAGCACATCAAAACCATCCCAATAATCTAAAGTTCTATCAGGAAGTTTATCTGCTAAATCATCTACCCAAGGAATATGATGTAGTTTTTCTGCAATTGTTAAGGGATGAACTGTTCCAGACAAAATAAGTTTAAACTGCTCTTCTAAAAGCAGATGACTATATACATTCACCTTAGATTTATAATATCGCAACAGTACTTTGGTCAATAAACAAAAATATAACAATGAGTTATATCCACCAACACCATTTACGTCACTGATATGGTATGGGGGATAATAAGTCTCAACTGCGTAATTTTCATAAATTTTAAGAATAATTAACTGCCCTGTTTCTGATAGTTCGCGAATAAATTTTATTTCTTTCACTTTTGATGCAGATAAATATTCATTACTTGGCTCTGAACCTACGAGCAGCTTTATATCTTGATCTAAATATTCATTTAAACGTATATGTTGAATATCATACGGGGTTTGTTTGCCGAAGAATAACCAGTTGGGATTCGCTGAAGTATGTTGCGCTATTTTCTCTAGTTGACCGAAGGTGGGTTCTAGCTCTGCTCTAAACCATGCTTCAGCTTCATCAGCCGTATGTTCACCTATCTCAAAGGCTAATTCAGCAATTGTAAACTCTCTAAAATGATGAGTTTTTTTTAATTCACTTAATACGAAATTTAAACGCTCGGCTACTACTTTTTTTCGTTCTGTGGGGGATCGTGATCGCAGAAATTTTTCAACGATTTTTGCAGCTTCAACTTGAATATTGTCATTCATAACGAATGAATCATAAAGTCTAGAGGTCGCTTCAGCATTGATCGAGCGTTTATTGGCTTTCGCAGCATCATCAACTTTATTTTTTAACTCTTCTGGAATTCGAAGATTAAATTGAATGTCTTTTTTACCCATAGATTTCAATAACAGTAGAAATTATCATACTAGCATTATGCTATAAAAAAAAAGTTGACATAAGTAATAGCATATTGCTATGTTAGCAATATGCTATTACTTGGTTTATTGCGTATGAAACAAACAAATTTACGCTTACCCACAGATTTAGTTTCTTGGGTTAAACAAACAGCAAAGAAAAGACATCAGTCAATGAATGCTTTTTTTATTACGGAATTGGAGCGCTTGAAAAAGGAGGATAAGAGTGAATTGACAAAAAAGTAATTATTTTCATTCGGCAAAAAGTATAAAAGCCCATGCGGGAACATGAGCTCTTATAGATTGTCTTGATTGGTGTCCAGACAATTCCATTTTGATGAATAGGGTTAATTTTGTCAATCCTGTCTCAAGGTGGCTTTTTGCCTGTTTTTTAATAAACAGGAGGCTCATATGAGCACTAAACTCAAAAATGGTCAGTCACGCTACCAGTCAAATGCCAAAATTGTGACCGTCTCAAAATTTCAGCTGTTGAAGTTGATTGAAGCAACCCGTTGTTTAAATGATGCAGAATTCGAAAAATATGGTGATGCTTGCTTAGAGTTTCCCATTATTGTTCAAGGAGATGGGCAGCCATCTGAAATTTTTAATCTGTATTTGATGAAAAAATTACAACAAACAATACAGTATGATTTTAAAACATTTGCTTCAATTGCCAACCAATTGATTGATTTTCAGCGATTTTTAGAAGATGAAAAGCTCGATTGTTTAAAATTTAATAAACTAAAACAGCTGAATGCGATTTTTAAATATCGTACTCGCCTTATCGATCAGGTGAATGCGGGCTTAATTGGGGCAAGCTCTGCACGTGGTCGAATTAATGCAGTGGTGAATTTTTACCGATTCCTTGTTATAGAGGATTTGGTTGATCATCAACGCTATGGCATACCTGTCCAAGATGTCTACAAATATATTGCCGTGGATAATGAATTTGGCGCACGTCGAAAAATGGCAATTAAGTCGCATGACCTTGCGATTCATGTTCCTGCCAAAGCTCATAACTCTGAAGCAATTGTAGATGGTGGAGAGTTAAGCCCACTTACCGTTGAAGAGCAAACCGTTGTATTAAAAGCACTGCAACAATCATCACGTGAATATCAGTTGATGTTCTATCTTGCACTCTTTACAGGCGCTCGTCTGCAAACCATTTGTACTTTACGAATCGAAAATTTATTTAATCGTGAGTCTGATAGCCATGGCTTCATCCGTCTGCCTGTTGGAGCAGGAACAGGCGTGGATACTAAATTTCAAAAGCCAATGACCTTATTGATCCCCAATTGGTTAGCACAAGACCTTAAAATTTATATCAATAGTGAGCAAGCGCGTCAGCGTAGACAGAAGTCAAACTATGGCGATTCGGATGAGAATTATGTGTTTCTCACAAAATTAGGAACGCCATTTTATACAAGCAAAGCAGAACAGCAAAAACTGACTGAGAAGATCAAAACTTCTGACTTATTTGGGACTAGGCTTAAACTCTATGAAGGTGAAGCAGTCCGTAGTTATTTAAAAGTCGTGTTATTACCCGAGATTCGCTTGATTGATCCGCAATTTCAACATTTTAAATTCCATGATTTACGTGCCAGTTTTGGTATGAATCTGCTTGAAAGCCAGTTGCAACACCTACCCGAAGGGCATAACCACATGACTGCTGTCGAATATGTGCAGGCTCGCATGGGGCATCGTAATATCAGCACGACTTTGCAATATCTGAACTATAAATCACGACTGGAATGGCGCGGTAAGATTCAGCATGAGTATGAATCTAGCCTGATGCAGTATGTGATATCTCCTATGGGTTTAGAAGGAGATTTAGCATGAATTTTATACGTCCCGCATTATTTGTACATATTTCTGATAGTCATCGAAAAATTGTAGAACATGAACATTTATTACTGGCAATGCAAGATAAAACGGCTTCATTTTCTTTTAAAACTTTAGACATCGGCACATTCTTTTTTCGTCAGAGAGAATGCCATGAAATGAGATCAGATGAGGAAACCTCTGCCTCTTTTGATGAAAGAAGACGCTATTTTTTAAAATGTTTTACAAATTATTTACTGCAAATGGATGGGGCAGATCTATCAAAAGGGTTGTTTTATTACATCATCAAAATATTTTTGGATTGGGTTGATCAGCAAAAGAAAATTTTTGATTTATCGAATAAAGACAGTGTGATAGATGCGTATCGTCGCTACAGTAAACATCTTGTTGATCGGACGTTGTTGACTGACACAGCTGAAGAACATTTAGCCGCACATACCGCCAAAATTTATCAGCGTTATGCAGCCAAACTTATTGCCTATGTATTTGACTGCCATGAAATTGATGTTACCACGCAAGCGCTACAAGTACAGTCTCAACGCTATGATGTTCCTGTATTGCCACTGGCAGAGCAGGATCATCAAAAAACGTATGCAACCTTGCTGAATGTCTTTTTAGAAATCCATCGTATTGTGGTGCAGGAGGTCAATTTTCCTGCGCATTTCCAGTCGGTAGATGAAGAGGATTTCTATTTTTACTCAGGCTTTCATCATCAGATTGCAAAGCAGCATGTTCAGTTTGATATGCACAGCTATTTGTCTAAATATGCGGTTATTCCAACTTTTTCCAAAATGCGGGTTGATTTTGAATTAACAGAAGACAGTGAGCATCGGAAACGTTTGCGTGAAAATCGCAATCAGGCGCTACATAAATTAAAGCAGCGTAATGAAGACAAGCGACATGCAGAACGAGAACGGCTCGCATCCTACGGTCTCGTCATCGGAATGTTACTCTTTATTGCTCAAACTGGAGCCAATTTAGATACCGTCCAGCAGTTACAACTGGATACGATGGAAGTCCTACCTTCAACTCAGGGACGGAGGTTTTCTGGCACGAAAAGCCGAGCAGGCGGAAAGATGGTATATCCTGAATTTGGCGTTCAATTTGAACCTATTTTTAGGAAAATTGTGCAGCTGCGAGATTGGTATCTGCAAGATGAGTCGTGTGATTTTGTCTTTTTACAGCGTAACGAACTGCGGAAATTTGTCCCGATTGGCTACACTAAATTGCAAAATATAAAACGGTTTCTACAGCGTATTTTTCCCAAAATGGTTTGGATCACGCCGCAACAGTGGCATAAGCATGTCAGTAGTCAATATGTGCAGCTGAGTGATGGTGATCTACTACTTGAAGCTGAAAAAATGGGGCATTCACTTGATACTGCGCGGAATAACTATGTACGCACTTCATTTAAAGATGCAGGTCAGCAAATTTCTCAATTTTTTAATGAGCTACGAGACGTTGCAGTAGCCCAAACGCGAACGGTTGAGCGTATTGCTGTGCAAACATTAGAGGTGGCCGTCGATACTCAGGCCTTACCTGTCGGTGCATGTGCCTCTATCCATCCACAGCCTGAAAAAGCCATTGGGTTTACCGAACAAGCCCCAACCCCAAATTGTCAGCAATTTGAGCATTGTTTATTCTGCCAGCACTATGCAGTCCATGCCGATGATACCGATGTCCGTAAACTTCTATCACTCAAAAGCTTGTTAGGTTATGTCAAACAAAAAGCCACGGATTTGATCAAATGGGAGCAACAATTCGGTGTGGTTTTACATCGTATAGAAGAAGTGCTGACTGAGCTATCCGACACTTATGTCGCGCTACGTGAGCGTATCATCATCATTCAAGATGAAGTAGAAAGTGGTGATATGGATGCTTACTGGCTGAATCATTTTGAGCTTTTAATTGATTTGGGGTGGATTGCATGAGTTCATTTAATTCGTATTTGTATGCCAGTGGGGTTGCTGAGCAGTTTTTACCTGACGAATACCATTTGGAAAATAATCAGCTGATTGTTCCCGCAAGCTTTATTTTGTCCCGTATGCCGAATGGCGCAATACTGTCTCAATTTGGTGATGATGTTTGGGACTTTTCGCCATATTCACCGAAGTGTCACTGTAAATTAAATTTTACCAGCTGGTTGAAGTCTGCCTGTATGGAGGACTTTCTTTTTGCCCAGATTCGAGCTGAGATGAAAAAAATCATTTTTGCTTTGCTCTATATCAAAACAGGCGCATCAATTATTAAAAGTATTGAGCAGCGCCATCTTGTGTTACGACAGTTTGCAGCCATTGCTTACCGCAATGGTTGTACATTAACCCAATTATTTAGTGATGAAGCCTATATTGTGAAAGTGCAAGATGCCTATGTTGGTGTGAGTTACCAAAAGATTAGTCACATCAAAGCATTTTTGACTGATTGTTTTGAATTACAACAGAAGTATCCATTACTCATTCCTGCTTTTAATGAGTATAAATCCATTGAATATCTAAAAAAAATAGCTGCACAGTTGCGTTTGCAGTCGGGTAAAGTCGGTGCGCAAACCAAACTCATTCCTTCACGGCTTTATATCGCCCTCATTAATGCTTTGGCAGAAAAACTGAATGAGTTTAATCAGTATGCACCTGCTTTAAAAGAGTGGTTTCAGCGCATTCAACAAGAGCCATCGTTTGCGCGGATGCCGCGTGAGTTCAGCGATTATAAAAAAGCAGTGAGCTTTGTCGATGCGCGTGATCTACTCGGTTTAACCGCACTGTTTGAAAATCATCAGATTCGCAAACATGCCAACCTCACCCGTTATATGACCGTCATTCAAGGCATGGCCAAGCTTTGGATGCACCTCTTTTCTGGTATGCGGGACAATGAAGTGAATCAGCTGTCTTATGACTGCTATCAAACCGTTCAGAGCAATGAACATCGTGTGCATGTGTTGATGGGTTATACCTCTAAATTACATGGCGGCGGTAATAAATCGACCTATTGGATCACGTTTGAGGACATTCAATTTGGCGTACGTGCTGCGCAAAGCATTGGTGAAATCTATGCCTTGCTCAATCCACATTATGAGTTTTCCAACCCATCCGAATACCCACTCTTTCCAACACGGTATTCACAAAAACATCGGCATAAAAATAATCAAAATATTAAAAACGAAACGGATTTTATTTCCAATTTTTTAGGTGCTCCGACGCGAACGCAATCCAATTTTAATCTTTATCGATCTGCGATTTTAACGATGTTCGGGAAAGCATTAAGAATCTGTGAAAGCGATTTAGCCGAACTGGAAGCCTTTGATGGTTTTCGCAATTGGCGTGAAGAAAAGGACTGTCAGATTGGTGAATACTGGAATATTTGTACCCATCAATTCAGGCGTTCTTTAGCGGTGTATGGTGCTCGTTCGGGCATGATTGGCTTGGGGGCTTTGTCGGTTCAATATAAGCATTTAACGGAAGCGATGACTTTGTATTACCGAAATAATGCGGTGTTTGCCCCGAATATTTTAGCCAGTGATAGCCAAAAAGAGTTTATTCAAGAGCTGGAATATCAGCGTCTGGTGCATTCTTATGCACAATTTGAGGAAGGTGTAATCAATAGCTCTGGTCGTTTACTGGGCGGTGCAGGAACATATTTGCAGTTGCAAAAAGATCGTGAGCAATTGCTGAAGGTTTTTCCAAACCGTGACGAAGCCATTAAGCGGATGAAGAAGGGTGAAATTGCGTATAAACCGAGTTTGTTTGGTGCTTGTACTAACTCCGATGCTTGCGAAAAAATTTCCTTTACCGCTATGACCAGCTGTTTGAGTTGTGCACATGCGGTTTTTGATGCTGGCAGTGCAGAGAAGATGCAAAAGGCAGTTCAGCAACTCCAACGAATGCGAGACACACAAGCACAAGGGAGTTTGCTGTATGGGCAAATGGACAGCGACCTTATGGCGTTGCATAAGACCATTCAAAAAATTCAAAGCATCAATATTGAGGTTTAAAACATGAGTGTAATCAATGAATATTATGCTGCTTTAGCGCGTTTAAAAGCCAATAAACCGACCGTTTTAGCTAAAGGTTCTGCCATTAATAATGATACCGTGGCACTAGAGGCAGGACGTATTCGATTAAAAAGAGCCGTCATGCTGCGCTTATCGAGGCGATTGAGCTAGCGGCACAACAAGCGGGGCAAAATGTTCTTTCGCCTACACAGCAGGTTGAAAAAGCTAAGAATAAGACCAAAGCGGTGAAAACAGACTATGAGCAGTTAGAAGAAGATTATGAAATATTACTAGGGAAGTGTAATTCACTGTTGTTGGAAAATTTTGAGTTGAGGCAGAAAGTGGGCTGTTAATGGTATTCTGAGTGCAATAGGATAGAAAAAGCCATCTTTGTTAAAATGGCTTTTCTATTATGAGACATTTAAATTCTTTTATTTTTCAAGAACAGGTAATTGGGTTTTTTCAAAATAATCTTCAAAAACATTTTGTTTATCAATCAATGACGCTAATTTATGGTCGAAAGCATAAACAAATAGCTCAGGATCTCCACTTGGTAAAGGTAATGCACAACGCTGACCATCAACCTCTACAAAGGTGACATGGTATAAAGGACTATGATTGTAAAAGAGTTCATAGCTTACACTATAACTTTTAGGGTTTTGATAAGTTGGAATCCAATCCTCTTGAAACTCTTCTCTTGGCTCGGCAGAACGTTTAAATGTTAGATTAACATCATTTTTATAGACGAAAGTTTCAGCCTGTGATACGTGTAACCAGTCTGTATTTTCACTGTTTTTAATCAGGTCAATAATTTCGGAGTATTTCATTAGATGCTCATGTTTTATAGTGGATAGATAAAGTTTATAGCATATAATTTAAACATAAGATTATGATTTTATTTCAAAATATTGGTGTTTTATAGATTACCGACAACTCGCTGGCAAATACATAATATCCACCCCTGTTGCATCTTGTTTTGGGCGGCATTTCCATGCACGTATTTCTTTGCCCGTCCCTACAATAAAATCTGCAGAGGTCATTGGTACAGTAGCAGCAGCATCACTATAAGGTGCAAGCTCTAAATTCACCTTTGTACCCAAATGAGGAACATTCTGCGTTTGGATACTGACTACACCGTCTTTATCTACACTCAATGCTGCAACTTTATGAGAGGATGCTTGACAAGAAAACACATCCCCTGTCGTTGGTTCATCCGTAAATCCCGTTTGTGATGCCTCAGTGATTGAGTT
>JAVXBC010000074.1:0-13410 GCA_036660195.1 Acinetobacter sp. | reverse complement strand
TTACAGCCGTATGATCGATGGCTTGAAAAAAGCTCAAGTGATCATCGACCGTCGTGTATTGGCTGACATCGCTATGCATGATGCAGTTGCATTTACAGCTTTAGCTGAAAAAGCTAAAGGTGCATTAGCTGCATAAGCTTAGAGATTCAAAAAAAGACCGCTTTTTAGCGGTCTTTTTTATTGTTAATTGGTAGATGTTAAAATAACATTTCCATTAAAAGTATATGTATGCCAATGATAATAGGCTGGGAAACGGTAAACCTGATTCAGTTCAAGTTCGGTATTATAGTGTGGATTTACCTTATTGATAAAAAACTTATATTCGCCGTCTACTGTCTGATAAATTTGTTGTTCTGGTTTAATTTCAATTAATTTTGCTTGAAACTCAACCGGCTTTCCAAAATTTTCAGTGTAATAGCCATGTAGAATTGGAAGTAAGAAAAAATAACCTACGAACGTGGCGAGAAGACTTGTAATAAAAGCACCCCAAAAAGCGTGCGTTTTAATATCCTGATAAATCCATATGAAACTAGGAATAAAAATAGCAATAAAAATGCTACTAAAAAGGAGTAAATCAGGATAGTTATAAATAACGATAAAAGATGAAGTTGCAGTCAAATACATTCCAATCACCATAATTGGAATACAACTAGCGACTATATACGCATTACGAGGGCTCATGCGGTTCGGATATTGTTGTGAAATAAGCTTTTGTAATTCTACTTCTACTTGTTCAATTTCGATCTGTTCTTGCTTGAATTTATAAAATTGTTTAAGTAGTTCTAAAAAATTTTGTTTCTGATTTTCATCGAATAAATTAAGGCTAAGGTTGATTGGTGGATTTTTTAATGGAAAGAAATATACTTTCTGTTGTTTGGTAGGCTTATTTTTATATAAAAAATTGTTTAACCCATTGTTTTTTTTGCTGCCTTTCACAATTTGAGTGTATTCAAATTGCTCTCTTTTAATAAGTGTAAGTAACGAAAACTGAAATAAGCTATAAAATATTTTTTGTGGCGTAACGACTAACTTAATATATGGGAGAATGAGGAAAGCTACTAAATATAGAGTCAATACTTTACCAGTAAGTCGAGCAATTTCTTCTTGTTTTTGATTAATAGGGAAGTTATGAAAAGTATAATCTATATATTGCCATACTGTTTGAATGTTGAAATCTTGTGTGCTTTCTCTAAACCATGTAAAAAAAGGGGGAATAAAAAGAAAAAATATTATGTAGATAAGTATTACTAAACTGTGTTTACTAATTAATAAATCTTTGCGTTTGAAAATAGAAAACTCAGTTCTCATTGTCCCCTCTAATTTTATATTTAATAAAGTAAATCATATAATAATTTAAATTCTATAATATAAACAAAGGTTTTTTTACGAATAGAGTTTTTAATCGCTAATAGAATTACAATCCAAAATAATAAGCACAGATACAAATAATCACGGTTAAAATAATGAGTTTTAGCACGCCAGTTTTGCCTGCTTTAGGGTGATGGTGATGAGTTTCATTAAACAGTTGTGGCGTTTCCATTGTTCGGTCAAAAACTTCGGGTTCAGCACTGAGTTGTGCTGTTTGATAATGATTGGCAATTTTAACAATCAACTTTGCAAATAAATCATCAGTTTTTTGGGAAAAATTACGTACATTAATTTGTTCTTCGGGACTAATAAGCTCACCCGAAGCTCGATAAGGATGCTGTCTTTTTGCTTCTAAATAATCGGTGAGAGCTTGCGTGCGATGCAGTAAGCGATGCGCGCAATCCGCAGGATAATCGGTCGGAATTAATGCCAAAGTGTGACTTGGTAATAATTCAGCATCTAGCGCATAACCATAAAAAGGAAAGTCTTGTTGTTCTGGTTCCAAAAAGTCTGCCGCATAAGACGTATTGAACAGCTCTCGTTCCAAGAAAATCGAAATTTCATTCCAATTGACTTTGTTTAAATCAGCATTAATTTGCTTACTCAAATTTTCATTCAGCTCATAGCCCCAAAATGTAGCTTGAGAAATAGTAAATCTTTGAGTAAGGGGAGCTATAAATTCACGATCTGGATTATCCCATTTTGGCAATTCTTGTCCGCAAATCCATGCGGTTTTTTTATTACCCTGATGGCTCACCATAAAATGGGGAATAGGTAATAGCTCTACATTGGCATTTGGATTTTGTTCTTCATTGAGTAGTGTAGAGAGATGCAAACTCAATTTGGTTATACCTTGATTTTTTAAACCCTCAAGCCAAATTTGAAAATGTTGTGCCAATAATTGTTGTGAAATCAACTGGCGAAAAACCAAACTTTGATGATTGAAAATAGGATGTTCAGTCAAACGGTTAAATTCTAAATCACGTGCTAAAAATTCGTTGCCATAAGTCACAAGGCTAAGTTGTTGTTTCCAAATTTGATCCAGCGACATCGTTATTATTTCTCATTGATGATGCTAGTATCATATACATTTTACTGAATGATTCACCAGTGTTTGATGGAAATTTAGCCCTTAGCATGGTTTTCATGGCAGTCGAACATAAATGCTTAAAAAGTAGCGCATTTAAACCGCTGTTCATCTTCATCAAAGTACTAAAAAACTGATAAACTATAGCGTTTTATTATTCTTATATTTGTTGCTTTGAGAGTTATTATGTCACTGGAAGCCCTGAACGCTGATGCGCTTGCTGCTATTGCAGCTGCCCAAGACCTTGCTGCCCTCGATCAAGTCCGAGTTCAATTTACAGGGAAAAAAAGCCAGCTTGCAGAACAGTCAAAAGCACTGGGAAAACTGGATCCTGAAGAGCGAAAAATTCAAGGTGCTGCGATTCATGCGGTGCGTGAAGCCATCAATGCCGCGTTGACTGAACGTCAAAACACATTACAACAAGCTGAATTGGCACAAAAATTAGCCAGTGAAACCATTGATATTACTTTGCCGGGTCGCGGTCAACGCATGGGCAGTATCCATCCTGTGACCCAAGTCCAAGAGCGTATTTGTCAATTCTTTACCAAAGCAGGTTTCAAAGTTGCTTACGGCCCTGAAGTTGAAGATGATTATCACAATTTCGAGGCTTTAAATATTCCGGGTCATCACCCTGCACGTGCGATGCACGACACGTTTTATTTTGATGCAACACATTTGCTTCGTACCCATACCTCGGGCGTGCAAATTCGAACGATGGAAACCAGCCAACCGCCGATTCGTATTGTCTGCCCTGGTCGTGTATATCGTTGCGATTCGGATCAAACCCATTCGCCGATGTTTCATCAGATCGAAGGGTTGTACGTTGCAGAAAACACCAGCTTTGCTGAATTAAAAGGATTGTTGGTTAATCTGCTGAATGAATTTTTTGAAAAAGAGTTAACTGTACGCTTCCGTCCTTCTTATTTTCCATTCACCGAGCCAAGTGCCGAAGTGGATATTATGGATGAGCGTGGTCGTTGGCTCGAAGTTTTAGGTTGTGGCATGGTACACCCAAGTGTGCTGCAAGCCGCAGGAATTGATCCTGATAAATACAAAGGTTTTGCTTTTGGTTTAGGGGTGGAGCGTTTTGCGATGTTGCGTTATGGCATCAATGATTTGCGTATGTTCTATCAAAATGATGTGCGTTTTTTACGCCAATTTGCCTAAACATTTTTCAGGATTAAAGAAGGTTTATACAGATGAAAATTAGTGAAAATTGGTTACGCACTTGGGTGAATCCAGCCATTGATAGCGCAACACTTTCTGATCAATTGACCATGCTTGGTTTGGAAGTGGATGAACTTGCACCTGTGGCAAAGCCATTTACAGGTGTTGTAATCGGTGAAGTACTGACGGTTGAACAACATCCAGATGCGGATCGTTTACGTGTCACGACCATTAATATTGGTTCAGGTGAGCCACTGCAAATTGTTTGTGGTGCGCCGAATGTTCGTGTTGGCATGAAAGTCCCAGTTGCAACGATTGGTGCAGTCTTACCAGGCGATTTTAAAATTAAAAAAGGCAAACTGCGTGGTGTTGAATCACAAGGGATGCTGTGTGGTGCATCTGAGATTGATTTAGAAGATAAAATTGATGGTTTGTTGGAACTTCCTGCGGATGCGCCAATTGGTATGGATATCCGTGAATATTTAAAACTTGATGATCATGTGATTGATATTAGCATCACGCCAAATCGTGGTGATTGTTTTAGCATTCGTGGAATTGCCCGTGAAATCGCGGTGATCAATCAGTTGCAAGTCAATGAACCAAAGATTCAAACTATTGCTGCAACTATTTCAGATGAAAAAACGGTAAATGTCAGCACGGATGGTACACCACGTTATTTAGGTCGTATCGTTAAAAATGTTAATGTGAAAGCTGCAACGCCTGAATGGATGGTGCAAGCATTGTCACGCTCAGGAATTCGCACGCATAGTATATTGGTGGATATTACCAATTATGTGCTGCTTGAATTGGGTCAACCGATGCACGCTTTTGACTTAGCGAAAATTGAAGGTTCGATTCAAGTTCGTCAAGCTAAAGCGCAAGAAAAATTGACTTTGCTCAATGAGCAAGAAGTTGAACTGCAAGATGACATGATGGTCATTGCTGATGATCAAAAAGTATTGGCGATCGCAGGTATTATGGGCGGCTTGGACTCATCTGTAACCGATAATACGCAAGATATTTTCCTTGAAAGTGCATTCTTTGCACCACTAGCGATTGCAGGTCGTGCCCGTCGTTTTGGTTTGCATACCGATTCATCTCAACGTTATGAACGTGGGGTTGATTTTGAATTGCCAATGATTGCCATGCATCGAGCTTCTGAACTCATTCAAGCTTTTGCTGGTGGTGAGTTTGGTCCAATTACGGTTGCTGAGCAAACACATTTATTGCCGAAACGTGAAACGATTGTGTTGAAGCAAACCCAAGTTGACCAATTGCTTGGATATGAAATTGCGAGTGATTTTATCGCTGATGCGCTCAAGCGTTTGGGTTGTGTGGTTGAAACTAAAGCTCAAGATGAATGGTCTGTGATTCCACCATCGCATCGTTATGATATGGCGATTTATCAAGATTTGATTGAAGAAGTGGCGCGTATTCATGGCTACGACAACATTAAAATAAGTTTGCCAAAAATTGATGTGCAGCTTGAGAAATATCAAGATCGTTTTGAAATTCCACAGCTACGTCAAACGGTCGCAACATTAGGCTATCAAGAAGCGATTAGTTTTAGCTTTGCAGATGCAAAGCTCGAAAAGCAACTCAATCCAAATGTACAGCCTTTGATGTTAGCGAATCCAATTTCAAGTGATTTGGCGGTAATGCGTAGCACCTTGCTATCAAGCTTGATTCCTTGTGTGCAGTACAATTTAAATCGTCAGCAGCAGCGTGTACGGTTCTTCGAATTGGGTTTGCGCTTTGATTATCAAAATGCACAAAGTATTCATGACCTGAAACAAATTCCAACGTTGGCATTGATTGCCGTCGGTTCACGTGTATCTGAATCTTGGCATGCAAAACCGCAGGCAATGGATTTCTTTGATTTCAAAGGTGAGATTGAAGAGATTTTAGCAGCGGGACGTGTTGACGTTGAATTTGTACGCACGGAACGTGAGTGGTTACATCCGGGGCAGTCTGCGGAAATATTGGTTGATGGAACGTCGATTGGTTATCTTGGTCGTTTGCACCCATCTTTGGAAAATGAGCTAGATTTAACCACAACTTGGGTCGCAGAACTGGATCAACAGGCAGTTTTGCAATCTTATGTATCTAATTTTACAGAATTATCACGTTTTCCGTCGGTTAGACGTGATATTGCGCTTTTAATCTCTGATAAGATTGAGATAAGAGCTATTCAGCGATTGATTGAGCAAACTGGCGGAGATTTACTTGATGCCACGTGGTTGTTTGATGTGTATACGGGGCAAGGCGTTGAACAGGGTAAACGTTCTCTCGCTTTTGCATTGCATTGGCAGCACCCAACTCGTACGCTTGAAGATGCTGAAATAAAATCTGGTATGGATCATATTATTAAAGTGTTGGAACACACTTATCAAGCGACATTGAGGGCCTCATGACAGCACTAACAAAAGCAGAGATGGCAGATCATCTAAGTGAACTTACGAGCTTAAATCGCCGTGAAGCAAAACAAATGGTTGAGCTATTTTTTGATGAAATCAGCCAAGCCTTAATCGAGGGCGAGCAAGTTAAGCTTTCTGGTTTTGGAAATTTCGAATTACGTGATAAACGTGAACGCCCTGGGCGAAATCCGAAAACGGGGGAGGAGATTCCAATTTCTGCACGTCGAGTGGTAACGTTTAGAGCGGGGCAAAAATTTAGACAGCGCGTTGGAAATGAGCAGATCGATTGATCTGCTTTTTCTTGCCAATTTTTTTCTTTAAGAAAATTCAGGCATAAAAAAAGAGAACCAAAGGTTCTCTTTTTTCGATAATCTAAAACTAGATTATTGAGCAGCAGAAGCAGCAACTTCAGAAGCAGCAACTTCAGAAACAGCAACTTCAGAAACAGCTTCTACAGCTTCAGTAGCTTCAGAAGCAGCTTCTACAGCTTCAGAAGCAGCTTCTACAGCTTCAGATGCAGCAGCATTAGCATCAGTAGCAGCTTCTTTCTTAGAGCAACCAACAAAAGCTAAAGTAGTAGCGATAGCAGCAGCAACAGCAAATTTTTTGAATAACATGGCATCACTCTCATAAAATTGTGAGATTAAAAAAAAACCTGGACTAGTCTCTATGTGCTTTAATTATACCTACACGCATGTTAGGTAACAACGCAGGGAGAGCAGCCTAGCTGGTCTGTGGCTATCCTATCAAAGCAAATCATGAATTGCTACTATTTTGTCCAACAAAACGGCTGAATCGGGCGAAATTGGCTATTTTTTTAATAGTAAATAACGATTGTTATTTTGTATTTAATCTAATATTTGGATTTAATAGGTGGGTGTTTTTTATTAATTCTTATGAAATCAATAGGATGTATTTTTTTAGAATAAAATTAAAAAACTGTAAATATTCTGTAATGATGTCAACCAAATAAAAATAGCTGCCATTTTGTTTTAAAGCTCTCGTTGTAGTTGATTCCACTTGGTTTTCTTCATTCACATTTAAATTTAAGTCACGTGTTCAGAAAGCAGGGCACTGCATAATAATTGTTTCGGAAGCCTTTCCATCAACTGCAAAAACGGTTTAGGGCTTTGCAAAGCTTTGGATAATATGAGTGAGCCTTGAATTCGGATCACACTGTCCTGCGCATGCTCCAAAGCATTTTCTTCGGTAATTCCTGCATCTTGCAAAACTTGAGCAATGCTTTGAATCAGGCGTTCAAACACAGGTGCTATCTGAGGTAGAAAAATAGAATGGGCCTCACTTAAAGTTAACACGGCTAAAATACAAGCGACCTGACCATTCTCATAGACTTGCTTTAACGCAGAAGTGAACAGTTCTAAACGAGCTAAGGGGGAGGCGTCACTTTGTAAATGAATAAAAATATGCTCTTCACGCCATTGTTCTAAATAGCCTAAAACCTCTTGCGCCATTTGCTGTTTTCCATTTGGAAAATGGTGATACAGACTGGCTTTACCTAAACCAGTTACTTGTGAAATTTTAGATAAAGAAGCACCTTCATAGCCAAATTCTCTGAAAATACTCAGCAATAGGGGGAGTAAGGTTTTTTTATCCATTTAAATTTCCCAATAAAATAACTTGTCTTTAAACCGAACGTTCGGTACAGTTTGATTATAACCATAAAAGAAGCAGATGATGAAACTTTATAATACGCAAATGTCAGGTAATTGTTACAAAATCAGACTATTACTCTCTTTCTTAGATATTGAACATGAAAAAATTACAATTGACCTGAGAGATAAACAACAAAAAGCCTCGGAATTTTTAGCAATCAATCCTTTGGGGCAAGTTCCAGTATTAGAAGATCAGGAAGTCTATGTCCGAGATTCACAGGCGATTTTGTGCTATTTGGCGTGTCAGTATGATGTAACCCAACAATGGTTTCCCCAAGATGCGATTGCCATGACGCAAGTTTTAGAATGGTTGTTTTTTGCCAATCAAAGCATTGCCTCAGGTTTAGCCGCAGCAAGGGCATTTTATTTGGTCAATAAACCACATGTACAAATTGAGCATGCAACAGAACAAGCACATGCTGCATTATCCAT
The DNA here is from genome assembly GCA_036660195.1 of Acinetobacter sp. Lineage (GTDB taxonomy): Bacteria > Pseudomonadota > Gammaproteobacteria > Pseudomonadales > Moraxellaceae > Acinetobacter. The sequence goes on along the minus strand of JAVXBC010000074.1, from coordinate 5,266 downwards.
AGTCAATCATCATTTAGCTGAACATGAATGGTTGGTCGGACAGGCTCCAACGATTGCCGATATTGCTTGTTATCCTTATATTGTGATGGCTTCGCAAGGCAAAATAGAGCTAGAACCATATCCTTACATTCAAGCTTGGCTGCAACGTTTCCAAGCATTGCCACAATTTATTGCCTTAGATGAGTAGCTGACGATGAAAAAAGTTGTGATTACTGGCGCAAGTCAGGGCATTGGACAAGCCATTGCCGAAACGTTTTTAGCGCAGAATTATGTGGTTCATAATCTTTCGCGTCATGCGCCGAAATATACACATCAAAATTTGCAGCATTGGCAAGCAGATATGCTGGATTATCAGCAGCTTGAAAATGTGATTCAGCAGATCGGACTGTTTGATGTTTTGATCAATAATGCAGGTTATATGAATACGCTGACAGCAAGCTCCTATACATGCGAGGAACGACAGAAGATTCTGAATGTGAATTTGATTCATAGCATTCAATTAAGTATTGATGTGGCAGAAAAAAGATTTAAACAGCAGCAAGCTGGCAGAATTATTAGTATTGCGTCCATTGCAGGGCAAATTGGACACCCCGATATTTGGTATGGAATTTCCAAAGCAGGGCTGATCAATGGTATGCGCAGTTTAGCCCGAAGTCATGCACAGCATAATATTCAGACTTTTAGTATTGCACCGGGCCCTGTAGAAACACAGATGATGCAAAAAATTCCAGTGGAACGGCAAAAACGTTTAAAAGAAGCCACGTTAAATCAACAATTTTGCCAAGCTCAAGAAATTGCTGATACCGCTTTTTGGCTGGCAGATGCTGCGCCAAGTTGTTTAAGTGGTGAGGTTTTCGATTTAAATAATGGTGTGAATTATCGTTAAGTTATTTTGGGGAATGAATAGTAATATGCATATTGCTATTCATCCAGCTTCAACTATTTAAAACCGTTTTGGAATCTTTTGCCCATTTAATACAGGCGTTTCGGCACTTTTTAATACGCCAAATAACCATGTTTCGGCATGTTGAACGGCGATTTTGAGTGAATCACCCAAAGCCAAACGCCCTGCGATAAAACTGGCTAAGGAACAACCTGAACCATGATATTGTCCATCTAAACGTGGGCAATGACTTTCAGCAATCATTTTGCCATCAGCATAAAGTGCATTGCGAATATGATTCGGCGTGTCCTCATGACCACCTTTGATTAATACGGCTTTTGCTCCCATTTCAAAAAGCTTTTGTGTGGCTGATTCAATATCCTCCAGACCTGTTAGGGCTCTTAATTCAACCGTATTCGGTGTAATCACAGTTGCAAGTGGAATCAATTCAACAAAGGCTTTAACTAAGGTCGCTTGATCACCTAATGAACCGCCACTATTGGCGACCAAAACAGGATCGAGGACATATAAATAATCAGGATGTTCACGTAAAAACTCAGCCAGTGCAGCAATATTGTTCGTCGTACCAAGCATGCCTGATTTCACACATCGAATTGGTAAATCACCGACCACAGCATTTGCTTGTGCAAGCAGTAATTCTTTTGAAGTGGCTTCAAAACCAAAAACTTGTTGAGAGTTTTGAATAGTTAAGGCCGTACATGCAATGGCTGCATGCGCACCACTCTGACCAATCGCTTCAATATCGGCTTGTAAACCCGCTCCACCAGATGGATCTAAACCCGAAAAACAAAGTACGGTCGGGCGCATACAAATTTCTTCCTTCTATTCATTCAAGTTAGTATAAGCAAGTTTTGATTAAGTCACGATGTGTGTGAAGCAAGACTTTATTCAGATTTACAATAAATTTCATACAGTGTGCGCATAATTTTCAAGATACGGACATCATTGAATTGATAAAAAATTTGCTTACTTTCTCGTCGTGTCGAAACAATTTTATGATTTCTTAGCACACTCAACTGTTGTGATAAAGTCGGTTGACGAATTTGAGTATGGTGTTCAATTTGCTGCACATTCAGCTCATTTTCAATCAAGACACACAAAATTTTTAAGCGATCAGGGTTAGATAAAATTTTCAGATTGTTACAGACCATATCGATATGTGATAAATCCAAATGTTTTTCTAAAGCGTCGTTAATCATTGTTGTTCCTGTAAGTCAGCTATTTAGGCAGAAGCAGTGATTGATTCAATTAAAAATATTATATATTATAAAAAAGCATATTATAAGTGAGTACTAAAAATGCATGACTTTATTCTTGCCTTTATGGGCGGGGCATTAATTGGTATTGCAATAATTGGATACTTGTTTGTGCATGGGCGTATTGCAGGAATCAGTGGTTTAGTTGGGCAATTCTTAAGCCCCAAAACCGTATGGAATACCCCCGCATTCTGGTTGATTGCAGGTCTAATCGTTGTGCCATTTATTTATGGATGGATACTGCAGCCCAAAATTGAAATTCAAGCCAGCCCATTGATGATGGTAATAGCGGGATTGTTGGTAGGCTTTGGTACACGTTTAGGCTCCGGATGTACCAGTGGTCATGGGATTTGCGGACTAAGTCGATTATCCAAACGTTCATTGATTGCCACTTTCAGCTTTATGTTGGCAGGATTTATCACGGTATATCTGATTCGACACATCATAGGAGCCTTTTAAATGAAAAGTTTACTGGCTTTTATTTTAGGTGGTGTTTTTGCACTTGGTCTCATGATCTCAGGAATGTCGAATCCTAAAAAAGTTTTGGATTTTTTAGATATTTTGGGGCAGTGGGATGCAAGCCTTGCATTTGTGATGATGGGGGCGATTGCGGTGGCATTTGTGCCATTTCAATATGCTGTGCGTGCAACTGCACCAAAAACACTTTTCAATGAACCTATTGTATTGCCAACTCAGCAAATGCTTGATCCACGCTTGATTATTGGTAGTTTGATGTTTGGTGTTGGCTGGGGGATTGCAGGAATATGTCCAGCACCAAGTCTGACTTTAATTGGCTTAGGGCATTATGAGGCATTTTATTTCATTGGGGCGATGCTACTAGGCATGCTGCTGCACGCTAAATTGTCGAGGGAAGCATAAATGTCATTGCATCCACAAATTCAACATTTTTTTGATGAAACAACCAATACCTTTAGTTATGTGGTGGCTGATCTCGCGACTCTACAATGTGCGATTATTGATAGTGTGCTGGATTATGATGCAGCATCTGCCACCATATCGACCACTCATGCAGACCAAATTATCGCCTATATTCAGGCAAATCAATTGCAGGTGCAATGGATTTTAGAAACGCATGTTCATGCCGATCATTTGACTGCAAGTCATTACCTTAAACAGAAGTTGGGTGGCAAAATTGCCATAAGTAAAAGCATCCGCGTGGTGCAACAGACTTTTGCTGCAATTTATAATTTGGATATGAAGCAGATTAATGCATGTCAGCCTTTTGATCACTTTTTCGAGGATGGTGAACATTTTCAGATAGGTAAATTACAGGCTTATAATATTCCTACTCCAGGACACACGCCTGCTTGTTTAAGCTATGTGGTGGGAGATGCGGTGTTTGTGGGTGATACGCTCTTTATGCCAGATTACGGTACTGCCCGCTGTGATTTTCCAAAGGGAAGTGCGGCAATGTTGTACGACTCGGTGCACAAATTATTTGAGCTACCAGAAGAGACACGGGTGTTTCTGTGTCACGATTATTTACCTGAATCACGACATGAATATCAATGTGAGAGTAGTATAGAAATCCAAAAACAACAGAATATTCATGTGCATATTGGGATAAAAAAATCTGATTTTGTCGAAATGCGCCAGCGTCGAGATGCCAAACTGGGTATGCCTAAACTGATTCTCCCTTCAATTCAAATCAACTTACGTGGTGGGCATTTCCCGCAACCTGAAGCAAATGGTATTGCCTATTTAAAAATCCCTTTTAATTATTTCAAGCCGTGAAACTAGGTCACTAAGGCATCGTTTTTGTCATTTTTTGGCGGTATCAAATAGAGGAGATGTCGCAATGGGGTGGTTAATACTTGAAGGGTTGATCATTGGTGGATTGTTGGGATTGACTGGGGCAGGAGGAGGGATATTGGCTGTGCCAGCGTTAATGCTTAGTCAGGGTTTGACTGTAGCACAAGCTGCGCCAATTGGTCTGTTAGCTCTTACCTTATCTGCAATGGTTGGCATGTTGGAGGGTCTTTTTAAAAAGATTGTGCGTTATCGAGCTGCGCTATGGATTGCGTTGATGAGTATTCCTGCAGCACATCTAGGAGTGGTATTGACTGCTTATATCCCCTCCATCGGTTTAACATTGCTATTTAGTTCTATCATGTTGATTGTGGCTTATCGCATTCTGTTTAATAAAGTGACAGATTATGTAGATCCACCATGTAGAATTAATCCAAGCACAGGGCGTCTGATTTGGAACGGTAAAACCGCTTTTTTGCTGACAGTAATTGGTGGGATAGCTGGTTTATTGACTGGTTTGCTGGGGGTGGGTGGTGGATTTGTGATAGTTCCAGCATTGCGTCACGTCACAAATCTCGATTTGCGTAGTATCGTTGCGACCTCGTTAATGATTATCTTTTTGATTGGTGGTGTGAGTATTGCAATACATTTGCTTGATGGATTTCATTATCCTGTATCACTTAGCCTGACTTTTGTGTGTGCTTGCATGGTGGGCATGTTGATCGGACGTAGTTTGATACATCGTCTTGATAGTCGGCATGTGCAGAAAATTTTTGCCGTGACAATTATTGGGGTTGCGGTTTATCTGGTTTGGTCTGCATTGATCAACTAAACAGGCAGAGGCTTTCTTTCTAAAAGTCACGCTGGAATGTGTAAAAACCGAGTTAAGTTACTCGGTTTTTTATGGATGTTGAATTTCGCTTACCCAATTATTAAATGTTCGTTTTATGCAACTTGAACTGGAATACAGTGTGCGGTATGGCTCACAGTATTGTCTGGATTTGCATAAACTAAACGTGGTTTGTGCAGATCTGCTTCCACTTCGGTAAAGTCACCAAAAGTGGCAATAATCACTAAATCACCTACATCTGCTTGATGTGCAGCACCACCATTGACTGAAATAATGCCTGAATCATCTTCACCACGAATTGCATAAGTTGCAAAACGTTTGCCATTGGTTACGTTCCACACGTGAATTTCTTCGTATTCACGAATCCCTGCTAAGTCCATTAACACACCGTCAATTGCACAAGAACCTTCATAATGAAGCTCTGCATGAGTAACAACTGCACGGTGAATTTTACATTTTAATAAACGAGATAGCATGGCTAGCGTC
>JAVXBC010000073.1:0-13711 GCA_036660195.1 Acinetobacter sp. | reverse complement strand
TACTCAGCTATCAATCCCCTTTACCAGCTGCTGCAGATCGTGTTAGTTGTGATGGACAAGGCGTTTACGTTTTGTCTGATGGTGAAGCAAATTCAATGCCTAACTCAACAACACCTAGAGATATTATGAGGGTGGCTTTGAGTTCGACTGGTTTTACTTGTCCTACTAGTGGTGGATTAACCAATTTAGACTATGGTGACAATGGTGAATCTGCATGGCATTGTATGGGTGAACTGGCAACAAAGTTGTTTAATGGTGGTGTTATTCAAACCAATACTGCGAATGCAACTAATCCAGTGAACGTACCGATTCAAACTGCATTTGTGGGTTTTGGTAGTGATTTTAATGCAATCACAGAATCTCATGTACAACAGGCTTGTAAGTTGAGTTCTCGTACTCAGGCGGATCGTAGAGGGGATGATGGTTGTTCACCAACAGGTCCAAATACCAGTTATAGAGTGACTGCTCCAGGTTATGGGAATGGTGGTTTCTTTACAACGCAAACCCCACAAGGTGTTACTGATAGCGTCGTTGCTTTTATTAATAACTTAGGTCAAGCACCATTAGCTCCGCTTACCACGGGCGCTATTTCTGTTCCAGCAGATGCTTTAAGCCCATCTGGTTTGCAGCCTTATGGTTATTTACGTGCTTTGGAGCCAAATCCACAAAGTACTGATTTGATTTGGGCAGGTAATTTAAAACGTTATAAAGTGTTGTTAACAGGTACAAATGCAGGTGCATTTGGTGCTGCTGATGGCTCTACTTTGGTTTACAACACTGACGGCTCTTTTAGAACGGGTACGAAAGATTTATGGAATAGTATCGCCGTGTATAACAGTAGAAGTTATAGCGATGGTGCTATCGTTGGCTTAGGTGGAGCATACTCTCGTGTGCCAATGCCAATCAGCGGTCAGGTTGAAGACTTAACTGCGATACCGAAAAAATATGAGTATGCTGCTCAAACAGATGCGTTGCGTAAATTATATACAGATGTTGGTGCAAGTAGTGGTGCAACTTTAGCTGGTACGAGTAATGGCGCAAATCTGTTGCGGATTCCTGAAGGACCTTTACCGACCACAGGTGTTCCAGCCTATGTGTTGGATAAGTTTAGTACTCAAACCACATTGCAAGATATGCCATTATTGGCGAAACAAAAACTGTTAAATTATCTGGGTTTTAGTGTCGCTTTAGATTCAACTGCAACGGCATTGCCGAGTACCTTAACACTTTCTCCTACTCCACATTTGGCAATGGGGGGGAGTATTCATTCGTTCCCAGTTCAAATGACCTACTCAGCAACTTTAGATAGCGCTGGTAACTTAACCTCTACTCGTACTGATTCAGTTTTATACGGCACGATGGATGGTGGACTACATGTAGTAGACAGCGCAACTGGTGTGGAACAGATGGTCTTTGTACCTTCTGAGTTACTTCGTGATTCTGTTGCATCGAAAGCAATTGTAAAAGGTCAGAGTGATAATATTTCACCTGCTGCAGGTTTAGATGGCAGTTGGGTGGTGGACTCATTGTATACAACTGAGAGAGCAGCTTCAGCAGGTGGCACTAGCTTGGTGAAAGCTCGCCGTATGAATGTATATGGTGGGTTACGCATGGGCGGTGAAAGTTATTATGGTTTAAATTTACTTGACCCAACAACACCAAAATTTTTGTTTAGAGCAGGTAGAGATCAAACAGATTATACCCGTATGGGGCAATCTTGGTCTAAACCAGTGCTAGCAAACATTCGTTATAATAATGCGATTAAGCGTGTCTTGATTGTTGGTGGCGGTTATGACCAATGTTACGAAAACCCTCAATTTAGTCTAAATTCAACTGTTTCATCGACTGATTTCCCAGATACGACTTGCAACAATAAATCAGCTGCACAAGGTAATGCGGTTTATATTATTGATGCGACGACTGGTGCACGGTTATGGTGGGCGAGTAGCAGCGTTTCTGGTATAGGTACTGCAAATACAAATATGACTCACAGTATTGTTAGTCGCATTAGTGCGATTGATGGCGATGGTGATGGTTTGATTGATAATTTGTATTTCGGTGATTTGGGTGGTCAAGTTTTCCGTGCCGATCTGAACAATACTGCTGGAACAAGCACAGCGAATTTTGGTAAACGGGTTGTTCGCTTGGCAAATTTGGCGACAGATACGAATGGAACAGCATTAACGGGCGGTAAAAATCCACGTTTTTATGAAGCACCAACAGTGACAATTCATGACCAAGGTGCAACGACCTTTATGTTAATTGGTCTTGCTTCTGGAAATCGTAGTACACCGTTAGATGTATTCCCGTTGATTGGTCGTGATGGAATGAAGCCAACAAATGCACTTTCCGATCGTTTGGTCAATAATGTCTATGGTGTAATTGATCGTGATTTCGTTAAGAGCGACTTGATTACAGGCAGCCCAACCCTATCAACTGAAAATGTCAATATGAGTACTTTCCAAAAAGATCCTCAAACATTGACAGGCAATATTCCAAGTGTCTTTGTTGGCGCAAGCGCCACTAAAAATGGTTGGTATCGCTCACTTTCGAGTAATTATTTAGGTACAGAACGTGCAGATAATAGTTTCCGTATTGCGGGTGGTATGAAGGCATTTGAAGAACCAGTTGCGATTACAGGAAACTTAATCGTTCCTGTTTATGATCCACAGGGAACAGGGATCACTCCGCAGAACCCATGTTTACCACGTGTGGTTGGTGAAACGGATCGTCAACGTTACTGTTTGCCATTCGGAGCATGTTTAAATACCAATGGCACAATTAACACTACTGATGAAAGTAGTAGTGGATTCAAAACCACTCCGACGTGTCCTACTGGTTCTACTGCTACTGAATGTAATGCCAATGTAATCGGTTTAGGTATTGTTGGGATTACACCTGCACCAATTGAGGACACTACCGGTGGTGCATGTCCAGACTTTACAATTGCAGGTAATGACAGAGGAACAGGCCGTTGGCAATGTATTCCAACCGTTAATCCAACACGGTGGTATGAACGATGGAAAAAATAAGTAAACGACATGCAACCACGCTACTTTCGCCAATGACTTGTAAAAGTCATTGGCGGGGGGCAGCAATGCGCGGCTTTACATTGATTGAATTAATGGTGGTGTTGGTAATTATTGCGATTATTGCGGCAATAGCTATTCCAAGTTACCAAGCTTATGCACGGCAGGCGGATGCTTCTCTAGCACAGCAAGAAATGCAAATAATTTCTGAGCAATTAACACGACATAAAGCCAAAAACTTTACCTATCGAGATTTCGATCCAAATTATATTTATGGTCAAACGGGTGCAATGACATCGGTAACAATACCGAGAGGAGCTTCTGGTTCTGCCATTAAATATACGCTGACTATTCGAGATGCAGAAGACTCAACAAAGTTACTGACTGACGCTACAATTCGTGCGCGTGGATGGACGATAAAAGCAATTCCAACTGACGCTAGAAACTACACATTATTGATGACAAGTGCAGGAATACATTGTAGAAACAAGACGGCTGCAAACGTGTCTTATGAAAATTGTGGCACAACAGGAAGTGAGGGATGGTAATGAAAACTTTCAACTTGGGTTTTACTTTGATTGAACTCCTGATTGTGGTTGCAATTATTGGTATTTTAGCTGCAATAGCATACCCTGCTTATGGGCGATACAAAGTTGGTACTAATCGAACGAGTGCCCAATCTGAAATGGTGGATATAGCGCAGAAGTTAACAAACTATAAAATGGCGAATCAGACATTTACTGGCCGGACGGCGATGAATATCTATGGCGCTACAACCATTCCGAGAACTAATCCTTTATATGATATTGCCTTAACGGATGTGGATGGTGTTTTGTTAACGAATACAAGTGCAAAAGTCCGAACATGGTTAATCGTTGCGACGCCTAGAGCTGGGACAGATCAAGCAGGAAATGGCGTAATTTGTTTAAATGATCAAGGTCAAAAGTTCTGGGCACCGGCTGCGACGGCATGCGCTCTTAGTGCGACGTCGAAATGGGATGAGCGCTAATTTAGTTTTCAATATAGAATAAAAAAGAGCATCGCCAGATGCTCTTTTTTATTTCACAACCACATAAATTCAAAATTGTGGACAAGTTAAATATCTACTTTCAATCAAAACAAAAATAACGTAAAATACCGCCCTCTATTAAAGGGGTTTGAAGTGCTGTCGATGGTCGGCGCAGGGATAATCCGTAAAAACTATAAGGTTGTTCTCATGGTAGTTATTCGTTTAGCGCGCGGTGGTGCAAAAAAACGTCCTTTTTATCAAATCATTGTGACTGATAGCCGCAATGCACGTGATGGTCGTTTCATCGAACGTATTGGTTTCTATAACCCAACTGCACAAGGTCAAGCGGAAAAAGTTCGTTTAGACGCAGATCGTTTTGCTCACTGGGTATCTCAAGGTGCTCAACCTTCAGAGCGTGTTGCAGATTTAGCAAAACAAGCTAAAAAAGCGACTGCATAAGTTTCGTGTCTATTTCTACCATAACTCCGAATGTTCCTGAAGATCGTATTCAGATTGGGCAGCTACGTTCAGCATATGGTTTAAATGGATGGCTTTGGGTTTATTCCAACACTGAACCCATGAGTAATATGTTTGACTACCTGCCTTGGTTCATCGAGACCAAGACAGGTTGGCAAAGCATCGATGTAAAGCGTTGGAAACCACACGGCAAAGGCTTGGTTGTTGCATTAAAAGGTGTAGATGATCGCACTGGTGCAGACAACTTAGTTGGCGCGAATATCTGGATTGCCAAATCTCAGCTCCCGAAAGCAGGCGTTGATGAGTATTACTGGTCAGATTTGAAAGGCTTAACAGTGTTAGGTCTAGATGAGCAAGAGCAGGAAGTAAATCTTGGTCAAATCTTCGAGCTGTTTGAAACTGGAGCCAATGATGTCATGGTCGTTCATGCGACTGCTGATAGCGTGGATTCAGAGGAAAGAATGATTCCTTGGCATAAAGATGTGGTGCAAAGCGTCGATCTTGAAGCAAGGCGCATTTACGTCAATTGGGGCATCGATTACTAATCCTGAAAAGGATGGTAACGCAGCAGGAAAATAGAGGAGTCTGCGAATGTTTTTTGCAGTCATTACACTGTTTCCTGAGATGTTTGATGCGATAACCCAGTATGGCATTAGTGGGCGTGCGGAGAAACGTGACATTGTGCAAGTGACTTGCATTAATCCACGGGACTTTGCAGAGGGAAATTACAAACGAGTGGATGAACGTCCGTTCGGTGGCGGCCCTGGTATGGTAATGATGTCTGAGCCTTTGGCGCAAGCTATCAATCATGCTAAAAAATTGGCGCAGCAAGCAGGATGTGTACAAGTACCTGTGGTGTATATGTCACCGCAAGGGAAAACTTTAAATGAATCCGCAGTACAACAATTTGTCGATTACGACGGTTTGATTGTCTTGTGTGGTCGTTATGAAGGTGTTGATGAGCGTTTAATCCAGCACTATGTAGATCAGGAATGGTCGATAGGGGATTACGTGCTATCAGGTGGCGAGCTTCCTGCCATGGTTCTTCTGGACAGTATCATTCGGCGTTTACCGAATGTCATGTCAGATGAACAATCTGCCGTACAAGATTCTTTTGTGGATGGTCTACTGGATTGTCCACAATATACGAAGCCTGACCATTTTGAAGGTTTGGATGTACCTGAAGTATTAAAATCGGGACATCATGCCAACATTGAAAAATGGCGGTTTTTGCAGCGTTATCAACGTACACTTGAACGTCGACCAGATTTAATCGACAAAGTAGAATTGAACGCGCAGCAAAAAAAATGGCTTAAAATGAGCAAAGAATGAGAAGCAATGCTTCGATTAGATACTTAAAATGGTTTAAGTATTGATTAGGCTCTTGGTATTTGTCATGCAAATGGGAAATAACAAGGGAAAGTTAAACGGGTTGATATGCGTTTTAGCCTCTATCCCCAGCGGTATTCAGACCTCTTCTGACCCGCATATGGAGAATCCACATGAGTGGTAAGCATCCTTTAGTTCAAGCAGTTGAAAATGCACAATTAAGAACTGATTTACCTGCATTTGCACCTGGTGATACAGTTATTGTTTCTGTAAAAGTTAAAGAGGGCGATCGTGAGCGTCTTCAGGCTTTTGAAGGTGTTGTAATTGCGATTAAAAATCGTGGTTTAAACTCTGCGTTTACAGTACGTAAAATTTCTAGCGGCGTTGGTGTTGAACGTGTTTTCCAAACACATTCTCCAATTGTAGCTAAAGTTGAAGTGAAACGTCGTGGTGATGTACGTCGTGCGAAACTTTATTACCTTCGTGAATTGTCTGGTAAAGCTGCACGTATTCGTGAAAAATTACCTGCTCGTAAAACTAAAGCTTAATTTTAGTTTTAGTCGAGTAAAAAAATGCGCCCATTGGCGCATTTTTTTATATCTAAAAATTATAGACCTTGTAGTTTTAAACGGTTTGCGTGTTGACGATATAAAGCAACAGGATCTGGAGAGAATAATCCGCGCATACCAAACATGAGGTTGATTTCATCGAGGTGAGTCATGTCGTAGTCGTCACGAATGATTTTACCTAAATGCGAACTACACGGCACTACTAGACCGTCGTTATTGCGATGACCATAAGCAATTGGTGCAAGCATCCCAATACCCGTATCAATGACATCGAAAATGTTGGTTGTTGGTGATGCACCTGACCACGAATAGTAGTAAGTACCATTAATTGAAGTTGCGCCATTGCTGGTACAGTTAGATGGAATCGCAGCAGTTGGATATTGCGCATTAAATTGTGTAGAACCAGCAACGCTAATAGACTGGAGTGAACGTTCCATACTGATTGGTAAAGAAGGATTACCTTCTGCCCACGTCATAATTGGCGCAAGTATATTATCTGCAAAAAAGCTTACTAATGTTGAAGATGCATTAGTGCTCAATAAATCATCAGCAACTTTAGAACCCTTAAAGGTACCCGCAACCCCAGTCAGTGAGGCAACGTATTGTGGTTTAACACGCTCTACATAGAGTGCAGTTGGTCCACCATGACTGTGACCAATCAGGTTGACTTTAGTTTTACCCGTAATCGCAAGTACATCTTCCACTTGGGTCAATAGTTGTTCGCCACGAACAGCAGTTGATTCTAATGGAGATACTTGGGCGGTAAAAGCTGTTGCACCATTGCGTGCAAGGTCAGGTAAAACTTGGTAAAAGTAATCCATTCCAAATGCATCTGTTCCCATACGAGTAAAACCAAACATCCCTGGAACCAAGACGATTGGGTTTTGGGTTTTGGCATAAGTGGCGTATTTGTCTGCTGCAACCGTTTGTAAGCCTGCTGCTGAGTATGCTGAACCTGCAAAAGTTAAACCGAGCGCAAGTGATGCGATTTTAGCAAGCTTGCTTTTTTTGTTTGATGTGTACATAAATTATCCTTAATCTACACTTTTTAAAAATGTCTTCATAATGTGTAAGTTATTCAACTCAACATCTTGAAGACGATGCTTGTTTCTCTTTCCATGAATAGGATTCAACAATCCTATTGCATGTAACGTTTGGTCTGTTCGGGAAACACCGTTAAGGTGGGTTATTTACAAACCATCTCATCCAAGGACTTGATCGACTTAGTTAAAATCGTTGCATGTCTAGTGCAAACCATAAAGATTTACGTATATCGACACACCGTGATGGGTAAGCCTTTCATCTTCCTGATTAATTTGAATCTTAATCATTAAATGGCAATTTCCCTCCCTGATCATGGATTGTTTCAAAAGTTTGTAGACGTGCCATGTCCTGTGGATTATTAAACTGTTGTGCTTGAAGCGATTTGATGGCTTGCTGTTTGGCGGTATCGCTCATTCCACTTTTTTGAATTTGATCGCGTTCACCCAGATAATCAGTAACCCGATTCTTCCACACATCTCTTTGTGTATCTAAGTTTTCCAAACGCTGTGTGGCTTCAGCACCAACTAAATTCATGCGCATTTGGTGCATTTCTTCAGGTGTTGCGTTGCGTGCTTTCAAATCATGAGATAGCTTTCGTAAATTATCTAAAGTTGAAATTTGTTGTAAATTTTCTTTCCAATCTACAGGTAATTTATCGAATAGCGCACTGAGCTTTTTAGCTTTTTCAGTTTCAGATAATTTCTTATTTTCTAAGATACGCATACGGTCTAGCGTATATTTATGATAGGTATTTTCAGGGCCAAACAGACCTTCGATTTCATAGTCAGAAAAATATTTCTTTCTTAAATTTTGAGTGTTATCAAATACGCCTTGATAATAGCTTGCCGTGTCTGGTTCTGCAGAAGGCTGTTGTAAATCGGCTAAATTTTCACGGTAATCTAAATAACGATTCCACAGATCTGTGATTTGGGATAAGGCTGGGTCTTTGTAGCCGCTTTGAATATAACTGAGAAAATCTGCTTTAATTTGTTGGATATTTTTTTCGCCATATTGGGTAATGAAATATTCAAAACAGTTTTTCACTTGCTCATTCACAATGAGTCCCTGACTACCATCTAAACTCAGTTGGCAATTCACTTGGGTATCCATTTGACTGGTACTGTTTGGAATAAGAGCGGTTTTTTGAGAAATTGGGTTATTCGCAGCTTGAGATCCTGCACCTTGAAATGCACTATTTGAAAGCGTATTCGGTTGCATAGGTGATTGATTTTTAGGAGACAACCAATACCATAAACCCAGCAAAAATGTCGTTATAAGTAACAAACTAACAATAATTGTTAATTTTTTCTGTATCTGATCCATCAGCATAATCCATTTGCTTTTTTATGTTCTTTACTTTTCTAGATATACTATGCATATGTAAAATATATTTGGTGCTTTTTTGTGCGTATTTTTTCTAAGAATCCGATGAATAGTTTTGTTAAAATAATGCTCAAAGTTTCCTGATCTCCTGTTATGAAAAAAAAATCTTATCGTCATTTGAGTGGTGTTTTTTTACTGAATAAGCCTTTGGGGCTAAGTTCGAATACTGCACTACAAAAGGTGCGTCGACTGTTTAATGCACAAAAAGCAGGGCACACGGGGGCGCTTGATCCATTGGCAACAGGCTTATTACCCATATGTTTAGGTGAAGCGACTAAGTTTTCGCATTATTTACTGGACTCAACAAAGCGTTATCAAACTACGGTAAAGCTCGGACAAACCACGACCACTGGCGATGTTGAGGGTGACGTAGTGCTACAGCGAGAAGTTCCACTTTTAACTGTGGAGCGCATCGAACAGGTTTTAAATCTTTTTCGTGGCGACATACAGCAAGTTCCGCCGATGTATTCAGCCTTGAAGCGTGATGGTCGCCCACTGTATGAATTAGCTCGACAAGGGATTGAAATTGAACGCGAAGCACGTCCAGTCACGATTTATGAATTGAATTTGATAGATTTCACTCCTGACAGTTTGGTGCTAGAAGTGACGTGTTCAAAAGGAACCTATATTCGTGTATTGGGTGAGGATATTGGTGAAGCTTTAGGTTGCGGTGGTCATCTGACACATTTACATCGTACGCAAACGGGTCATTTTGAGATCATTCCAAGTTATACCATTGAATATTTGGAAACCTTAACTGAAGCCGAAAGAGATGCTTTATTGCTATCTGTATATGCGCCCGTGGAACATTTCCCGCGTGTGCAGCTTCCTGAAGGGCGTGAAAAATACTTTGGCAACGGGCAAGAAAGTAATATTGAACATGAAGCCGCTGCCGAAGTGTTGGTATTTGATGGAGAGCGTTGTTTAGGTTTGGCCGAAATTACTGATAAAAAACGGTTGGTGCCAAAACGATTATTAAACCTATAAGCCAAATGTTTGCTTTGCCCATTCTCCGTATTGATTCGTGGTTTGGGCATTCAACTTAGAATGTCATCATCACCATGATAATTTTTCAATACAAAAACATACTAAAATAAAGCAGTTTAAAAAATAAACAATCGCTAGTATAAATTGAGTCAAGCCGAGCGCCATAACAGTTTTATTTTAAAGCTCAAGCCGACGAATCCAAGCAATTATAATAGAGGTTATACATGAATATTTTTGAAGCACTCCGTCAAAGCCATGAATTACAACGCAGCATTTCAGAACAACTAATTCAAACCAGCGGTCATACCGAAGAACGAGAAAAACTCTTTGAAGATCTTAAAAATGAATTACATGCTCATTCGGTGGCAGAAGATCGCTATTTATATATTCCATTGATGTTTGATGATGTAGGCTTGGATATTACCCGCCACGCCTTGGCAGAGCATCATGAAATGGATGAGTTAGTTGAAAAACTTGAAGAAACCGATATGAGTAGTCCAAGTTGGTTGGCGACAGCAAAACAACTCAGTGAAACGGTGCATCACCATTTGGAAGAAGAAGAACATAAATTCTTCCAACAAGCAGGTAAAATTCTGGCAGACAAAGAAAAAGAAACTTTGGGCAAAAAATACTTAGCTGAATATCGTAAGTACAAAAAAGAAGAAAAGTAAATCAAGAGGATGATGGGGTCGACTTTTCGCCACGAAAGGTCACTCCAATCGACGCTACCATAATACAAAGCAACGCAAACCACTGTAATCCGCTAATCTGCTCATGCAATAACAATAACCCTGCCAAAGCCGCTAAAGCAGGCGACAAACTCGATAACGTTCCATAACTTAATTTGCTGAGTTTTTTTAATGCCATCAAATCCAAGGCATAGGGAATCGCAGTGGCTAAAATCGCAATCAATAAGGCTTTACCCCAATATTGTGTATCTAATAAAGCAGGTGCATTGTTCCAGAGCCCAAAAGGCAATAAAGTCAGTGCAGACAAAGCAATGGCAATGGTCAATGCATGCATCCCAATCTGTTGTTGAACCACCCGATGTCCATAATAAATATACAAAGCCCAGCACAAGCCAGCACCTAAAGCATAAGCAGCCCCCAGATAGGAAAAGTTGTGGTGTGTCGCGCTGTGCCAAGGAACGAGCAGGGCGATACCTAATATCGCAAAAGCCACCCAAAGATAATCACGACCTTGTTTGATTGAAAGCAGGGCTAAACCTAAAGGCCCAATAAACTCTAAACCAACGGCAATCCCTTGCGGCAATTTGCCTAATGAACTGTAAAACAAAATATTCATACAGCCCAAAGCAGCGCTATACAGCAGTAGATCGCGCCATTTTAGATACTTAAGTTTGGAAATAATACGCCACGAACGGAACATGACCGCGACCAAAACGCTGGCGAAACTGAGTCTTAAAATGGTGACTGTGAGTGGGTCGAGCGTACTAATCAATTGCTTGGCAAAAGACGCACTGATCTGATATGCCAGCATTGAGAGCATCATGTACAGCACGGCGACGACTTGAAGATTTTTCATCGTTTATTTTTAGGCATAAATTCAAGTTTTGCGAAATTTTAAAAGCGAATCAAAGGAGCAATAAAAAAGCCACAGCTGACTGTGGCTTTTCAGACATACGTGGATTAGAACAACACACGCACGCGAATAGTACCGTCTACATTATGTAGTGTATCAAGCGCTTCTTGAGACGCAGATGCATCTACATCCATGACTAAGTAACCGACATCACCTTTGGTCATGAGCGACTGAGCTGAAATGTTAATGCCTTGCTCAGCGAATAATGTATTGATTTTAGACAACACGCCTGGCACATTTTTATGAATGTGCAGTAAGCGATGTTGACCATCTGTCAATGGTAATGCGATTTCTGGGAAATTCACCGCAGAAAGCGTCATGCCTTTGTCAGAATACGCCACAAATTTTTCAGCGACTTCTAAACCAATATTGGCTTGAGCTTCTAAAGTTGAACCACCAACATGCGGCGTTAAAATAACGTTGTCTAAACCACGAAGTGCAGACTGGAATTCTTCACCGTTGGCTTTAGGCTCTTTCGGGAATACATCGACTGCAGCACCTGCAACGTGACCCGATTTAATCGCATCTGCCAAATCTTCAATAATGACACACGTACCGCGTGCAGCATTGATGAAGATTGAACCTTGTTTCATTTTCGCAAACTGTTCTTTGGTAAAGAAGTTACGCGTAGACGGTACATCTGGAACGTGTAGAGAAACGACATCAGCCGTTGCTAAAAGTTCATTTAAAGAACCGACTTGACGTGCATTACCAAGTGGTAATTTAGTCACTACATCAAAGTAGATGACTTTCATACCCATGCTTTCTGCCAATACAGAAAGTTGTGAACCAATTGAACCGTAACCAACGATACCCAAAGTCTTACCACGAGTTTCAAACGAACCTTCAGCAGATTTGTTCCAACCACCAGCATGAGTATCTTTCGATTTTTCAGGCACACGGCGTAGCAATAAAATTGCTTCAGCAAGCACTAATTCTGCAACAGAACGAGTGTTCGAATACGGTGCGTTGAACACTGGTACACCGCGAATCATCGCTGCATTCAAATTGACTTGGTTAGTTCCAATACAGAAACAACCAACAGCAATGAGTTTGTTCGCCGCTGCAAAAACTTCTTCAGTAAGCTGAGTACGCGAACGAATGCCAATAAAGTGCGCATCTTTAACGGCTTCTTTCAAAGCTTCGCCTTCAAGTGCAGTTTTATGGTAATCGATGTTGGTATAACCCGCTGCTGTTAAAGTATCGATGGCATTTTGATGCACACCTTCTAACAATAGAAAGCGGATTTTGTCTTTAGGTAGGGATAGATGTTGGCTCATTACGGCTCTACTCTATATGGGTCGAATAATTTAAATCGCAGTATGATACCATATTTGTAGCAGACTATAGATATTTCATTGATGCTTGCGCGCCTAGAATTATCTATAATGATTGTTATCAACTTTATTTTTCTTTATTAGGTATCGACTTGATGAATGCGCCTGTCACTTTATCGCCTGATTTACTCAGTCAACTCACTGCCATTGTGAGTGAAAATCGTATTAAAACTGATGCTGATAGTTTGGCGAATTGGGGGCGAGATCATACCAAACATTTTGAGCCGAAACCGTCGGTGATTGTGTTTCCTTCAAGCACGGAACAAGTACAGCAAATTGTTAAACTGGCGAATCAGTTCAATATTGCAATTACCCCTTCGGGCGGTCGTACAGGACTTTCGGCGGGTGCAGTCGCGACCAATGGCGAAATCGTCATTAGTTTTGACAAGATGAATCAAATTTTAGAATTCTATCCTGCTGACCGTATGGTACGTGTGCAAGCAGGTGTGGTGACTGAACAATTGCAGAATTACGCCGAGCAACAAGGCATGTATTATCCAGTTGATTTTGCATCGACAGGTTCAAGCCAAATTGGTGGCAATATCGGTACGAATGCAGGCGGCATCAAAGTTATTAAATACGGCATGACGCGTAACTGGGTACTCGGTTTGACTGTCGTGACAGGCAAAGGTGATGTACTTCGTTTAAACAAAGGCATGATTAAAAATGCTACAGGTTATGCGCTGCAACATTTATTCATCGGTGGTGAAGGCACACTGGGTTTAGTGACCGAAGCGGAAATTAAACTAGAGCGTCAACCGAAAAACTTACAAGTGATGGTGTTGGGCACGCCTGACTTTGAAGCGGTGATGCCTGTATTACATGCGTTCCAAAATGAGATCGACCTGACCGCATTTGAATTTTTTGGTGAAGTGGCGATGCAAAAAGTTTTGGATCGTGGTCATGTGCAACGTCCATTTGAAACGACTTGCCCATTCTATGTAT
>JAVXBC010000072.1:11688-13834 GCA_036660195.1 Acinetobacter sp. | reverse complement strand
AGAGTTGGGTGGTGACAGGGACATTAGAAACGATGGGGCGTGATGAAGCCACGCAGAAACTTCAGGCTTTAGGTGCGCGAGTCAGTGGAAGTGTTTCCAGTAAAACCAAATGTGTGGTTGCAGGTGAAAAAGCAGGAAGTAAGCTGGATAAAGCGCAGAAATTAGAAATTCGTGTGATGAATGAGCAAGAGTTTTTGGAATTTTTGGCGCAGTATGAAGCTTAATTTCTTGGTATATTTGGGTCAGAATCAACTTGTGAAAAAGGCGGCATGAAAGCCGCCTTTTGTTTGATTAAATATATTTTTTCACAATGCCATCATCTAGCAATTGTTGGAAATGTTCACATACACTTTCCTTAATATCTCGATATTCAACACCAAGTTCTTTAACGCTACGTTCAGCGTTAAAATAGATCGGGTAGCCCATATTCAAACGTACAAATTGACGTGAATAACCTAAGACTGGCGCGATCACCCCAAAAGCAGATTTTGGAACGGTAAAATGTGGAAATGGATATTTGTAGCCAAATCTTTTTGTTAAGGCTTTACCCATTTCCAATAAGCTCAACGACCCACCGCAAATAATATAACGACCGTACGCCTGTGGATTCAAAGCTGCTGCAACGTGCGCATCCGCGACATCGCGTACATCGACGATGCCATTCCACATTGGGGGGACACCGAACATGGTTGTACCATTGGCGAACTGTTGTAACACCTCAATACTGCCAGACTGGCTTGTATCTGTGAGTGATGGCCCCATCACCAAAGCAGGGTTTACGCAAACTAAATCCCAACGTTTTTGTTGCTCTGCCATTTGCCACGCTTTGCGTTCCGCCGCCACTTTTGAATATGAATATGGCTGATGCGTTTCATTACTGGTGTCATTCCAATGACTTTCATTAAACTCATTATTAGGCGTATTCTTAATTTCAGCTGCATCGCCATAAGTGGATGCAATACTTGAAGTAAGTACCACACGTTTGACTGATTCAGTACGATTCACACTGTCTAAAACATTTTCAGTACCTTTCACAGCAGGCTCAATAATGTCTTTTACTGCGTCTTTGAAATTGGTCACAACAAAAGGAGATGCTGTGTGAATGACGATTTCACAGTTTTGCATTGCATCATCAAATGAGCCCACATTAAGTAAATCTGCTTTAAAAAAATGAATTTCTCCGCTCGATTTTTCAGCAAGATCATAAAGATGTTGAATTTTATCTTGCTTTGATGGATCACGAACAGTCGCATGGACGATATGCCCTTGATTTAATAGACGCTCGATAATCCATCCCGCAACATAACCCGTCGCACCAGTGACCAGTATCGGCTTACTTTTATCCATGTTCTTATCCAAATAGTTGTGTCTTAGATCTTATGTAACTAACTTTGCTGTAACAAACAAGCTTTGAGTCGATTTTTTTCATTTTATGATGGAAATCGGTTTTAAATAAGACGCATTGTCAATCGTTACAAAAAATCAAAGTAATTGTTCAAAGCAAATTTTTTCTCTTTCTTTTTATTCAGGGATTTGCAAAGGCTTATTTTCCTTAAGTAAATTAATTTAATTAAGATTGCAAATGCGTATGCTTCTCATTTAATTACATTAAAATCATTGACTTAGATTGTTTTTTCTTTGCAATTCCCCATCATTTTGAACATAATAAAGTGATTCGAGTGGGAGTAAATATTATGCGTGGCAATCCAGAAGTCGTTGATTATTTAAATATGCTCATTGGCGGTGAATTGGCTGCACGTGATCAATATCTCATTCATTCTAGAATGTACGAAGATTGGGGTTTGAGCAAAATCTATCAACGTATTGACCATGAAATGCAGGAAGAATCGACGCATGCGGATGCGATTATTCGCCGTGTTTTATTTTTGGGTGCAAAACCAAATATGAATCGTGAAGATATTCATGTTGGAACGGATGTTGTGAGTTGCTTAAAAGCAGATTTGGCACTGGAATATCATGTGCGTGAAAAGCTTGCTGTTGGCATAAAGTTGTGTGAAGAAAAAGGCGATTTTATTAGCCGTGATATGCTACGTCAGCAGCTATCGGACACTGAAGAAGATCATACTTATTGGTTAGAAAAACAATTACGTTTAATTGAATTGATTGGTTTGCAGAATTATCTTCA
>JAVXBC010000072.1:0-11588 GCA_036660195.1 Acinetobacter sp. | reverse complement strand
CACACTGGTATAGTGATACATGATTGCACCTTGAGGATTAATTAGAAAACTTTCTCGTTTGGCAATTTTGGTAAAACCAAGGTTTTTCACAATGCCAAATTTACTGGCAAGTTCACCTTTATCATCCGCCAAGATAGGAAAAGGTAAACCTAATTTTTTCGAAAATTTCTGATGTGAATCGACATCATCCATGCTTACGCCCAAGACTACCGCATTTGATTTTAAAAATTGAGGGTAAAGCGATTTAAATTGATTCGCTTCTTGAGTACAGCCCGCAGTGTCATCTTTTGGATAAAAATAAAGAACCACCCATTTGCCTTTATATTGATTCAGGCTATGCCATTTGCCACTCTGATCTTGTAGTTTAAAGTCAGGTGCAGATTGCCCCACCCACTGTTTTTGGGCAGATTCATTTTTAGAAAATAAGCTGCTTTGTGCGCTAGCTAAATTCGGTAAACTGATGAAAAAAACCGAACTACATAAAATAAGAACTTTGGACTTAATCATTTTCATTGTATCGATCTCAAAGTGTAGTTGATGCTTACTTTAGCAAATTTAAAAATTTGATGTGTGAGTAAATTCTTTACAGTGCTTTTGATTGTTTTATATAGTTGAATTTAAATAAATTAAAGGAAAATGGGATGGACGTAGGTGCAGTGTTAATTAAATTGAAGCAAGACACGCTAGCAAATATTGATGCTTGGAAAATAGAAATTGAACAACGAAAAGATGAAGCCATTCAGACCTTACAAGCCGAGGGGGTAACAATAGAATCTTGGTTTCATTTAGAATTGGATGGGAATAATTATTTAATTGCATATATGCGGGCGTATGACATTGCTCATGCTCAGCAAGTTGCACGAAATAGTCCTTTTGAAATTGATAAGGTTCATAAGCAGTTCAAACAAAATTGGGAGAGAGTAATTCCCGCAAATCTATTGGTGGATTTAGAAAATAATGACTACAAAGAGATATAATTTTTAAGTTTGAATGATTGGGTTATAAGTTGAAGTATAAAATTCTACTCATCACTGGATGGGGTGGTGGCACAGCGTTACTCAAACCATTAAATGAGGCTTTAGCTCAACATTACGCTGTTGTAGAAACGATTAATATTTTTAATGCCTTAGATAATGATGTCTTACAGCAGCATGTTGAACTTGCAGAAAAATTTGATGTGATTGTCGGTTGGTCATTGGGTGGGCAACTCGCGAACTTATTGGTCAATCAAATCCAACAACAATATGCAGAACAGAAGATATTAATCACTTTAGCATCTAATCCATGTTTCATGGCGCGAGAAGATTGGACAACCGCCATGCCTGTAGAAACCTTTATGCAGTTCAAACAGTCATTTGAGCAAGATGCGATAAGTACCTTACAAAGGTTTGGGTTATTGGTATGTCAAGGTGCGAGTTCGGCGAAGCAAGATTTTTGGGATATGCAGAAATTGATTCAACCTCAACCGATTGCATTATTAAAGCAAGGTTTGCAGTTGTTGGAACAATTAAACTTGGTTGAGATTTCTAGAAATTATCAAGGTCATCAATTGCATGTGTTTGCACAACATGATGCACTCGTTCCTTACCAAGTTATGCAAAATATGCAGAATTTAGCTGCAAGAAATCAATCCATTGTTTTAATTGGAGGGGCTTCACATGGCTTTCCTTGTTTTAGGGTGGAACAAACTATGCAGATAATTAGAGATTTTATAGGGCAGACGGTTTAATCTTGCTGTGTAATAAACGTTCTTGCAATTTATTTTAAATTTTGCAAGTTTAAGATAGTTTAGATTTATTAAGTTATGGCAGAGTCTTACCGAGTTTTGATTGATTTTCAGGATAAGCCTTCGGCTCGACCTACTTTGGTTTCGCCCAAAGTAGGCAAAGGCATAGTCATCTGCAAAACCTGTTCACTTCTTTCATTTTTTCTTTTGATCGATTGTACGAAGGTTTCTATCTTGTTTACATCACGCAGGTTGCAGATGACGTTTCCGAGTATCGAAAGGTTTGATTAGGCAAATGGGAAATTTAAGTAGCAACAAAAGGGATAAAGGATGACAGATTTATTTGATTTAGAGCACTTGTGGCATCCTTATACTTCGATGATCAATCCCTTGCCGACCTTTAAAGTCAAACGTGCCTATGGTGTGACGATTGAGCTAGACGATGGTCGAAAACTGGTTGATGGCATGTCTTCATGGTGGTGTACGATTCACGGCTACAATCATCCCGAACTCAACCAAGCGGTTACAGATCAATTGCAGAACATGGCACATATCATGTTTGGTGGTTTCACCCATGAGCCTGCAATTGAATTAGGCAAACTGCTATTACAAATAGCCCCACCGAGTTTGGATAAAATTTTCTACGCAGATTCAGGTTCTGTCGCAGTCGAAGTAGCCTTGAAGATGGCAGTGCAATATTGGTCATCGAAGCGTGGGGTTGCACTGAATCAAACTAAGAAAACCAATTTTATTACCACACGTTCTGGCTATCATGGCGATACATGGAATGCCATGTCGGTGTGCGATCCTGTGACTGGGATGCATCAGATTTTTGGTTCAAGTTTGCCACATCGAATTTTTGTGTCTGCACCGCAAAGCCGTTTTGATGGTGAATGGAATCCACAAGATATTGAAGAACTGAAACAGCAAATTGCACAGCATCATCAAACTATTGCCGCCCTGATTATCGAACCAATTGTGCAGGGTGCGGGCGGAATGCGTTTTTATCATCCTGAATATTTGCGTCAAGCCAAAGCCTTGTGCGAGCAATACAATATATTGTTGATCTTTGATGAGATCGCCACAGGTTTTGGACGCACAGGCAAGCTGTTTGCGTGGGAACATGCGCAAGTTGAGCCAGATTTGATGTGTATTGGCAAAGCCTTAACGGGTGGATATATGACTTTATCGGCAACCTTAACCACCAAGGATATTGCCGAAACCATTAGTCGTGGCGAAGCAGGTGTATTTATGCACGGCCCAACTTTTATGGCGAATCCATTGGCATGTGCGGTTGCGCTAAAAAGCACCCAACTTTTACTGGCTCAAGATTGGCAAAGCAATATTCAACACATTGAAACTATTTTAAAGCAGCAACTTAGTTCATTAGCACAGCTTGATTATGTTGCCGATGTGCGCGTTTTGGGTGCAATTGGTGTGGTTGAATTAACCTTTAATGTTGATATGAAAACCTTACAGCAACAATTTGTTGAGCGTGGCATTTGGGTGCGCCCCTTTGGGAAATTGGTTTATGTGATGCCGCCGTATGTCATCACGGATGATGAGCTTCATTATTTGCTCGAACAACTGATTGAGGTGGTGAAAAATATGCAAGGAGCGCAGTCAAATGCCTTTGCTTGATCATTATGCTGAGCAGATTGAGCAACTCAAACAACAAGGAAATTTACGTCAATTTACCTCACATCAACAACACGGACGATTTATCACGATTCAAAATCGAAAGATGTTGAATTTGGCTGGCAATGATTATTTGGGCTTGGCGGCTGATTTAAATTTAAGAGAAGAATTTCTCGATACTTTGAAGATAAAAAATGCATGGTTTAGTTCATCTTCTTCGCGCTTATTAACAGGTAATTTTCAAGAATATGAACAATTTGAACAGAGCCTAAGTAAAGCCTTTGGTCGTTCTGCTTTATTGTTCAATAGCGGCTATCACATGAATATTGGTATTTTACCTGCGTTAGCAGATGCGAAAACCGTTATTCTTTCCGATAAATTGGTACACGCCAGTATCATTGATGGCATTCGCCTGTCCAAGGCGCAAACGGCACGATATCAGCATAATAATCTGCAACATCTACAACAGTTATTAGAAAAATATCAACAAGATGAAGAGATTGAACGTATCATCGTAGTGACTGAAAGTATTTTTAGTATGGATGGCGATGAAGTAGATTTGAGTGCTTTGGTACAGTTGAAAAAACAGTTTAGTAAAACCATGCTTTATGTCGATGAAGCCCATGCGATTGGCGTCAGGGGAGAAAAAGGTTTAGGTTGCGCTGAGCAATATGGCGTACTCGATCAAATTGATTTCTTGGTTGGAACATTTGGCAAGGCGATTGCTTCGGTCGGTGGCTATTTAATTTGCGATCCGATCATCCGAGATTATCTGATCAATAAAATGCGCCCACTGATTTTCAGTACTGCATTGCCACCGATTTCGATGGCATGGTCAAATTTCATATTTAACAAAGTACTGAATATGCAGCCACAGCGTCAACACTTGGCAGACATCAGTCGGTATTTACAGCAAGCCATTGTGGATAAAGGTTTCGACAGCCCATCCACCAGTCATATTATTCCAATTATTGTGGGCGAAAGTCAGGCGGCAGTTGAAAAAGCACGTGAGGTTCAAGCACAGGGTTTTTATATTATGCCAATGCGTCCGCCGACCGTGCCGCAGCACAGTTCGCGATTGCGTATCTCTTTGACTGCGCTCATTCAAAAATCTGAACTTGAACAACTGGTGCAATGTCTGTGAGTATAAATACAGCACGAATTGCACAACGTTTTGCCAAAGCAGGGCAAAGCTATGTTGAGCATGCCGTGGTGCAAAAGCAAATCAGCAAGCAGTTATTTGAGTACCTTAAGCAGTATTTCCCGAAATCTTTGACTGCTGTGCTTGAAATTGGCTGTGGTTCAGGCAATTTAACTCATTTATTTAATTCATCTTTTCAGGTCGAACAATTATTTTTAAATGACTTGTATGAAGATGTGAATCTGCATTTTCTCGATCTAAATCTCCTCTTTAAAAAGGGGAGATCAAACGTTAATTGGCTAATTGGTGACATTGAGCAACTCACTTTACCGACTCAACTCGATGCCGTAATTTCCAGTGCTGCTTTGCAATGGATGAGTGATTTACCATCCTTATTCAAACGGATTCACAGTGCTTTAAAGCCGAATGCTTACTTGGGTTTCTCGACCTTTGGGCTAGATAATTTAACTGAAATTAAGCAGTTGACTGGGCAGGGTTTAAACTACAGCTCACTTGATGAGTTAAAACAGCAGCTTGAACAAAATGGTTTTGAGGTTCTGTTAATTGAATCTGATTTTCAGTATTTGTATTTCGAAAGTCCCAAAGCGGTATTGCAGCATCTTAAAGCCACAGGTGTGACCGCGACATCAAATTCACACCGTTGGACGAAGCAATCTTTGCAGAAATTTTATTTAGATTATGAACAATTTAGAGATGATCACGGTTATCGACTGACTTATCATCCGATCTATGTGATTGCGCGGAGAACAACATGAGTGCAGCTATTTATTTTGTCAGTGGAATAGATACCGAAATTGGTAAAACCTATGCCACAGGTTATCTTGCTAAACGTTGGACAGCGCAAGGTCAACGGGTTATCACGCAAAAATTGGTACAAACGGGCAATGTCGATGTGTCAGAAGATATTGCCAAACACCGTGAAATTATGGGTACGGGATGGTTTCCTGAAGATCACGAAAAACTGACCATGCCTGAAATTTTCAGCTATCCCGCATCGCCGCATTTAGCTACACGCTTGGATGGGCGAGCACTAGATTTCGCGAAGATCGAAGCGGCAACGAAACTGCTAGCTGAACGTTTTGATGTGGTGTTACTTGAAGGTGCGGGTGGTTTGATGGTTCCACTCACCATAGAAATATTAACCATTGATTATATTGCTCAGCATCAATTTCCTGTGATTTTAGTGACTTCTGGGCGTTTGGGTAGTATTAACCATACATTATTGAGCTTGGAAGCCTTAAAGCATCGAGGATTGGATTTATATGCTGTGGTGTATAACTTAAAAGATCAGTCGAAAGATCCAATTATTTCTCAAGATACGGCAGATTTTTTAAAACATTATTTGATGCAGCATTTTCCTAAAGCACAATGGATTGAATTAGAGAAAATTTAAATCTTTCAAGCATGAAGCAATCATAAAAAAAACGCTCTAAATAGAGCGTTTTTTACGGAAAGAAAATAATTATGGTTTCTTGAAGCCCTTATTGAAACCTATAGTTTTCCGATCATTATTTTGAGTACGAGTATTATTGCTAGGACGTGGTTGAGATTGCTCTTGTTCTTCATCACGGCGTTGTTGACGTAAATAACCGCCACGACGTGAAGCCAATGGCTTTTCAATCATTTTTTCAGTACGACGTTTTGCCATGCCATACAAGCCCGTACCTTGACGTGGCTTCAATTCAACCGATTTCGCCAAGTTATCAATATCGTTTTTATCCAGTTCTATCCAACGACCAGTACGCAATTCACGCGGTAAAATCACTGCACCATAGCGGGTACGCAATAATCGACTGACCTTTAAGCTCTGAGTTTCAAAAATACGACGAACTTCACGGTTACGGCCTTCTTTCACCACAACTTGATACCAACGGTTAATACCATCGCCACCAATTTCAGAGAAAGATTCAAACTTAGCAGGGCCATCATCCAATTCCACGCCTTTTAGCATGTTACTGCGAATCTGAGGGGTGACTTCGCCCATTACACGCACGGCATATTCACGTTCAATTTCATTTGATGGATGCATTAAACGGTTCGCTAATTCGCCATCATTGGTGAACAACAATAAACCTGTACTGTTAATATCTAAACGACCGACCATCACCCAACGATCATTGTTAATGGTTGGTAATTGTTCAAATACAGTCGGACGGTTTTCAGGGTCGTTGCGTGAGCAAATTTCACCTTCAGGTTTGTAATACAAGATCACACGACGACGAATTTCATCTTCCACTTGGAACTGAACTTTACGTCCATCAATACGCAGTTCATCGCCTGGCTCAATGCGTTCGCCGACTTTGGCAATCTGACCATTGATACTGACACGACCTGCCGCAATCACTTCTTCCATATAGCGACGAGAGCCTAAGCCCACTCGCGCTAATACCTTTTGTAATTTTTCACTCATAACAGCACAACCTTAAACATAATAATCAACAGTTCACCTTGTTTAAGACTTCGGTGCAAAAGCATCGAGCGTCATAAAAGCTTCCTTGGCGTTCTGTAGGGGAGGCAACTGATTTAGCGACGCTAAACCAAATGCATTTAAAAAAAAGGGCGTTGTGACTAACAACGCCGGTCTTCCTGGGGTATCTCTAAACCCCGATTCTTTAATCCAGTTCCAATCAAATAGTGTTCTTAAAATTTGACTGTTATTCGAGACACCACGAATTTGTTCAATATCAGCACGAGTCACAGGCTGATGATAAGCCACCACCGCCACTGTTTCGAGTAAAGAAGGCGATAACTTAGTTGGGCGTTCAGGCCAAACTTGCGCAATAATATGTCGATATTTCGCTCGTACCTGAAAGCGAAAACCTTGCGCTGTTTCAATCAACTCAATCGAGCGACCATGTTGCAATACTGCAAGCTGCTGTAAAAATTGACGCAATTGCGTACTATTATATTGGCTTTGAAAGGCTTCTTTAAATCTTGCTAGTGAAACAGGCGAGTCGCTGGCAAACAGAATCGCTTCAAGTTGCAATAAAATATCGTGGTGGATATCTTCTGGTGACATGCCATGTGTAAATTCAAGTTGATCTAAACTCATGCCATCACCCCTTGTAAGGTTAAGGGAGCATCTATTCCACTGTGAATGATTTGAATTTTCTGCTGACGTGTAAGTTCCAACACCGCCATAAACGTCACGACAACGCCCATCCGACCCTGTTGTGGAGAAAGCAATTCAATAAAACTCAGGGTTTCGCCCATCGAGAGTTTATTTTCAATATAAGCAATTCGTTCTTCCAACAACACCGCTTCTTGTGCCACAACATGGGTAATGGGTTCAGGACGATTAAAAATACAAAATAATGCATCACGTAAGGCATCGGCAGAATAACCTTCGTAAACTTCGACAGTTTGTCCAATACCGACGTGTGTACTAAAGGTATCGCGTTCAAAAATTGGCATTTGCCCTAAACGTTCAGCCGCTTGTTTAAGACGTAAGTAGGTTTCTAGTCGATCAATCAGTTCTTGTTTCGGATCTTTTTCAAAGGGATCCATCACCGCTGGTTTAGGCAATAATAAACGAGATTTTAAATCTGCAAGCAGGGCAGCCATCACCATGTAATCAGCGGTAAGCTCAATATTCAGCGATTTCATGCTGTCCATATAAGACAAATACTGCGTTGCAATCGGCGCAATATTAATATGAATTAAGTCAAAACCATTTTTTTGAATTAGGTAGATGAGGAAGTCTAATGGCCCTTCAAATTGTTCGAGTAAAATCTCAAATGCAGCAGGCGGAATATACAAATCTTCAGGTACGGTTTCCTGCCACTCGTCAAGAACACGAATGGACGGAGTAGATTCCAGAACCGAAGGGAGAGTTTGATTCATTACCGTTATTGAGCCACGCGAATTTTCAAAAGCATGAAGGATATAATTTGGTACAAGGACAGCATATGCTGCAAAGAGCCTGTTTATTCTACTCGAAATTCAAAATTTAATAAATTACTCACTTACAAATACCCTAATTTTTTTAGGGTATTTTGGTGAATGACTTAATTTCAATGTGCTTAAAAGTAAAAGCTATGCTTAAATAAATTTTGATAATACTTTAAGAAAATTATAAAACACGATGAAAAATTATCTAAAAACACAGCAGAATGAATTGGGGCAATCTATCGGAGTTTCCCTAGAAAATAATGCACCGTGCCAAGCAATCAAAGGCAATATTGAGGGGCAATATGTCACTTTAACTGAAATTGATGGAGAAATTTCTGATTTGGCGGCAGATCAAATTTGGGCATCTGTATCTACAGAACCGAATGGCGGCTGTTGGACTTATCTTCCTTATTCAGCACCATCGAGCCAAGTACAATTAAAACAAGATTTACAAAATTTATTTGGTTTTAAAGACTCCACTCATTTTTTGATTGATGTTGATGGCGAGATCAAAGGCTGGATTGCTTTATTAAACCCTCGTCTTGTTCATGGGGGAATTGAAATTGGCAATGTGTATTTCTCGCATCAAATGAAACAATCAAAAGCGGCGACGGAAACCATCTTTTTGTTATTACAGAAGTGCTTTCAAAATGGTTTTAGACGCGTGGAATGGAAATGTGACGATTGTAATGAACCGTCAAAAGCAGCGGCTTTACGTTTTGGTTTTCACTACGAGGGATTGTTTCGCCAAGACCGCATCATCAAAAGTCGAAACCGTAATACGGCATGGTTCTCGATGATTGATGAGGAATGGAAAGTCCTCGAATCAGCTTATCAGCAATGGTTAAATCCCGAAAATTTTGATAAAAACGGTTTTCAGCTGAAGAAATTATCTGATTTTTCGGGCACAGAATAGTTTTTAAAATTTGAGCGTGGTTATCCTAAATCTTATTCCGTCATTTTTCATTCGTTACGCTTTATCTGAAAAGTTAATTTGATGGCCCGTTTCGACACTTTGTTATTGAATTTTTTGATGATTTATCAATAATAAGATCATAATTAAAATTCTGTGATTTTAGTAACTATAAAACATAATTGTTGTGGGGAAGTATGAATATTAAATTTGTGGTCGGTGGGCTGGCAGTGATAGGTGCACTCTATTTTGGCAGCGATATATATTGGCAACATCAGTTCGAAGAACAGACGCGGGACAGGCTAAAAAATTTCACGATGAGCCAAGAAATGCAGGACGCAATGAGAGGTTTGCCCATTAAGGCTGATATTTTAAATCAGTATCCAAATATTTTCTTTTATATGACGTTAACGCAAGACATACCACGTGAGTCAGAAGCTTTAGTTACAACCACCTTGTCAGCAAATAGCCAAAAATTTGCGTGCGGTTTTTTTGCGAAAATTCAAAATCAAGACGAAAAAAATAAAGACAAGACAAAAGCAATTGTCAATGTGATTGAAGAAGATAAGGTCACGATGACCTATATTGCAAAAACTCGCATGGGACATGCTTTATTGGAATATAAACAAGTTCTTTCTGAATGCCCTGAATTTAACACCTTAAAACAAAGTATTGATTAAAGGTATTTTCCTCTATTTTTGGAATCTGAAATTTAGGGGGATATGCTTGGTATTTATTCAAACGCACTCACATCCCCCACACCGCGACGGATAATTTCTGGATTTTCTCCTGATAAATCGACAATACTGGTGGTGGATAAAGTGCCAAAACCACCATCAATAAATACATCAATCCGTTTGCCGAGTTGATTTTCAATATCAAATGGATCATCCAGTGGATCTGTTTGATCAGGCAAAATGAGGGTGCTGGTCAATAAAGGTTCGCCGAGTTCTTTTAACAGAGCCTGAGCAATCGGATTGCTGGGGATACGAAGCCCAATGGTTTTTTTCTTCGGATGCATCAACCGCTTAGGCACTTCACTGGTCGCAGGTAAAATAAAGGTGGTTATCGCAGGCGTATTATTTTTTAGCAGTCGATACATCGCGTTGTCGACTTTGGCATAGGTGGCAATGTCGGATAAATCACAACACATAATCGCGTATTGATGCTTTGAGCCTAAACCTCGAATTTGTGCAATCCGTTCCATTGCGCTTTTATTTCCAATTTGGCAGCCAATGGCATAAGCCGCATCGGTCGGGTAGACGACTACATCGCCTGAACGAATTCGCTCAACCGCTTGAGTGATTAAACGTGCTTGTGGATTTTCGGGATGAATATGTAAATGCAACATGATGTTATGCTCTAATTTATGCCGCTCAATTGAGTATGAAACCGATGCTCGCTTTGTTGCAAGTCTTTGCTGTGATCATTTTGTCATTTAATCAAATGTTTAATCAAGGCATTCACGTTTAAACTCATTGAGTTGTAGCGAACTTCCATCGCGTGTACACATGCAAATAGCATCAATAAAACGCTTTGCATCACGCGGTAGTATTGCTTCCCCAGACAAATAAGCATGTACTTGTGCAAAAACCTGATCTTTAAATTGTTGTCCACAGCCCGAATCACCTGTCAAATTATCTAAAGACACACGGAATTTTCGACCAAAGGCAGTTGAAAACAACCATTCAATCGTTTGAGGTTTAACTTCCACTTGCTCAAATAAACTTTGTTGTTCTGCACTGCGACCATCAGGTGCGTACCAATAACCCAAATCAGGCAATAAGCGGCGTTTTTCTCCTGCAATACTCCAATGGCTGATTTCATGTAAGGCACTATTGAAAAAACCATGTGCAAATTGGATTTTTGCAGGTCGTTCAGCGGTCGCGGGAAAATATTCAGGTTCAAAATCACCTTTTACAAGTGTGACATTGTGGTGGGAAAACCACGCATTAAAGTGTAAAATAAGCCAATCAACTTGTTCCGACTCTGTTGTTTGGCTTTGCCAAGACAAATGTTCTACTTGATCTCGTATGGACACAGAAGCAGCAGTTGAATGGGGGCTAACACGTAATAAAGTTGTTGCCTGAAGTTGCGGCTGCAACACGTGCATTGTTTTTTACCCTGAGTTCTGTCGAAAGAAGTGCAAAATTGTATCTTAATCTTTGACAGAGTACCGATGAATTTGTAAAATCGCCAGCTTAAATTATGTCAGCAAATACTTTTCCAAGCCAAATCGAGCCATTTAAATGGGCTGA
>JAVXBC010000071.1:0-13933 GCA_036660195.1 Acinetobacter sp. | reverse complement strand
CGCATGAACGCTTGAAACGACGGATAGCTACGTCTACTGGTTCGCCTTCTTTCAATTTAACTTGTGGCATGTAAAATCCTCTAAGATGATGGATAGATCTAACGCATTATTACGCTAGATCATAAGTGAAGTGCGCTATTTTACTCATTTACAACTCAGACCACAAGTCTATAATAGCGCCGAAGTTATTTTTAATCGTGAAAAAAGGCTGTGCAATGATTGTTTTGGGCTTAGAAACATCGTGTGATGAAACTGGTTTGGCACTGTATGACAGCGAACACGGTTTACTTGGACAGGTGTTGTACAGCCAAATCAAGTTACATGCTGAATATGGTGGCGTGGTTCCTGAATTAGCTTCACGTGATCATGTGCGTAAAATGATTCCGTTGATTAATCAATTGCTTGAACAAAGTGGCATCACAAAACAACAGATTGATGCGGTCGCCTACACGCGTGGGCCGGGTTTGATGGGTGCATTGATGACAGGTGCATTATTTGGTCGAACACTAGCTTTTGCTTTGAATAAACCTGCAATCGGCGTACATCACATGGAAGGGCACATGCTTGCGCCTTTGTTATCTGCAACACCTCCAGAGTTTCCTTTTGTCGCCTTGCTTGTTTCAGGTGGACATACCCAATTGATGGCAGCGCATGCAATGGGTCAGTACGAATTGCTCGGTGAGTCAATTGACGATGCTGCGGGTGAAGCCTTTGATAAAGTCGCAAAAATGATGAAATTGCCTTATCCGGGTGGGCCAAATATTGCAAAATTGGCTTTGCAGGGGGATGCAAAAGCTTTTGAGTTCCCACGTCCGATTTTGCATCAAGGTTTAGATTTTTCTTTTAGTGGTTTAAAAACAGCAGTTTCCGTACAGTTGAAAAAGTTAGGTGAAGAAAACCGTGATGCTGATGTTGCCGCCTCTTTTCAAGAAGCAGTTGTTGATACTCTGGTGAAAAAATCAGTCAAAGCCTTAAAGCAAACAGGTTTAAAACGTTTGGTTATCGCAGGTGGTGTGAGTGCTAATTTGCGTTTACGTGAGCAACTTGAAACGTCATTGGCGAAGATCAAGGCACAGGTTTACTATGCCGAACCTGCTTTATGTACCGATAACGGCGCAATGATTGCTTTTGCAGGTTATCAGCGTTTGAAAGCTGGGCAACAAGACGATTTGGTGGTGACCACTACGCCAAGATGGCCTATGACTGAATTAAAGCCGACCTAAAAAGGTAACGTATTATTTTTCTTGGCTGCTAGGCTTCAGGTATCCCTACGGTATTCGTTGATTTAAAGATCTAACTATCAATTTATACGGATGGTGACGGTTTGGAGTTAACGCGATCGTGTTAAAGTATTGGATAAATTATTTGTTTTGATGAGCTAAAACTCATTGTGGAGTACAAAATTTGAAAATTTCTTATGTTTTTACATGTGGCCGATTAGAGTCTTTATTTAAGATTCTAGCCCTCATCCAAAAGGGTGAAGAACATGACGCATCAGAAGATAAAAAAATTATTGAACAATTTAGAAAGGATATTACTCTAGGGCGAACTTTTGAGGAAACTCAACTTTATCAATTGATTGAAGAAAGTGAAGAAAAAATTGTCGTGAACCGCTTAAGTAATATTCTTCGAGATAAACCACCTCATCAAAATAAATTTGATTTGGATGAATATAAGACTGGTGCGTGGTCAGAGTTTAGTGACTATAAACTTGCGATTCGCTTCTCGAATGCAAAAACTGAGTTAAGTGAAAAACACTTTGCAAAAACAGGCGAGTATATGACCAGTCGCGGTATTGCGAAATTGACAGGTTTTAATCCGACCAATATTAAAAATATGTTAAATCATAAAAGAAGTGTGGTTAAAAAAATGCTATCGACGTTGGAAAAGTTAGCAAAAGAATATTGATTTGTAATTCTCCTATTGAAGAAAAATGCAGAGAATAAATATTTTCTGCATTTTTTTAATATTTTGTTTTTAAAAATTTAATTTGCTAGCAAGAAGTCGGTTGGCTTCTTTCATCAATCATTTTTTTTGACTCTACGCCACGTTGTAGATTTCAGTGATTAAATGGTAAATGACTGAACGAAAATTTGTTTAAAAGCCAATAAATTCCAAGTGTTCGCAATTTTCTATTCGAGAATTTTATTAAAATGTGGCAAAATAGTCCGTTTTTAAGAATTTAGAGGATTGGCACATGCGCTTTGTTGATGAAGCAGTCATTACCGTAGAGGCTGGAGACGGTGGCAATGGCGTAGCCAGTTTTCGCCGTGAAAAATTTGTACCATTTGGTGGCCCAGATGGTGGCGATGGTGGACGTGGCGGCAGCGTTTACATCCAAGCTGATGATGATACGGGCACACTGGTCGATTTTCGTTACACGCGTAAATTCCGTGCAGAACGTGGTAAAAACGGTCGTGGTGCAAACTGTGCCGGTCGTGGCGGTGAAGAAGTCGTTTTAAAAGTACCAGTGGGTACAACCATTGTTGATACCGAATCAGGTGACATCATTGGGGACTTAGTTGCCGATGGTCAACGTGTGAAAGTCGCTCAAGGTGGCGATGGTGGTTTGGGTAATACACACTTTAAATCATCGACCAACCGTTCACCTCGTAAATGCACACATGGCATTAAAGGCGAATATCGTGAAATTCGTTTAGAGTTAAAAGTACTTGCAGATGTTGGTTTACTCGGTATGCCAAATGCAGGTAAATCGACTTTTATTCGCGCAGTAAGCGCAGCCAAACCTAAAGTAGCAGATTATCCATTTACGACGATGGTGCCAAATTTAGGTGTGGTCGATGCCGATCGTCATCGTTCATTTGTCATGGCGGATATTCCAGGTTTAATTGAAGGTGCGGCGGACGGCGCAGGTCTAGGAATTCGTTTCCTAAAGCATTTAGCACGTACTCGTATTCTGTTGCATATTGTCGATATTGAGCCGATTGATGGTTCTGATCCAGCACATAATGCCAAAGCCATTTTAGGCGAATTGGAAAAATTCTCTCCGACTTTAGCGAAACTTCCAGTTGTTCTAGTATTGAATAAACTTGATCAAATTGCTGAAGAATCAAGAGATGAATGGTGTCAGCACCTTTTGAACGAAATGGACTGGAAAGGCCCAGTCTTTAAAACTTCAGGTTTGATGGCAGAAGGGACAAAAGAAGTTGTTTATTACTTGATGGATCAAATTGAACAACAACGCGAACGTGAAGTTGAAGATCCTGAATATGCAGCAGAAATGAAAGCATTCCGTGAACAGCTTGAAATTGAAACACGTGAGCAAACGATTGCTGCGAAAGAAGCGTATCGTGCCTTACGTAAAGCGCAGCGTGAAGCAGGCTTGTTCGACGATGAAGATGATTTTGAAGATGATGAAGATGAAGGTGACGTAGAAAGTATCTACGTACGTGACTAAACTTCTGAGCAAACCCTTTAATTCCTCTTGTGAAGTTATTATAGCTTCGCAAGAGGGAAAATAATTTGAGGAAAAAATGATACAAGTGGTCGATGAACAACGTCAGCTCAATGCGTGTAAACGAATTGTTGTGAAAATCGGATCATCTTTACTAACTGCAAATGGGCAAGGTTTAGATTTAACTGCAATCTCGCATTGGGCGAAACAAATTGCAGATCTACACAATGCAGGACATGAAATTATTTTGGTGTCTTCAGGTGCAGTGGCAGAAGGGATGGTACGCATGAAACTTGCGAGTCGACCGACTGATCTACCAAGTTTGCAAGCATGTGCTGCGATTGGTCAAATGGGCTTGATTCATACGTGGTCAAGTGTATTGGATCAGCATGGCATTCAAACGGCACAAGTATTATTAACACATGATGATCTTGCAGATCGTCGCCGTTACCTCAATTCTTGTGATGCGCTACAAAACCTGATTGATTGGCGAGTTGTTCCTGTCATCAATGAAAACGATACGGTTTCGACTGATGAAATTCGTTTTGGTGATAATGACACTTTAGCTGCGATGGTCGCAGGTCAAGTGCAGGCAGAGTTGTTGATTATTCTGACCGATCAACAAGGGATGTTTGATTCTGACCCACGCAGTAATCCAAACGCCAAATTGTTTTCTTCAGTACGCGCGCTCGATGACAGCTTGTTTGAAATGGCAGGCGGCGGCGGTGTTTTAGGTCGTGGCGGAATGCTGACCAAAGTTCGTGCTGCACGTCTTGCGGCTAAATCGGGTTGTCCAACGTTAATTGCCAGCGGTGAAAGTGAAAATGTACTTGCTCGTTTAATGGCAGGTGAAATGTTAGGTACATTATTTACGACCGATAATGATCGTATTACCGCCCACCAACAATGGCTCGCCGCACATTTACAGACTGCTGGACGTTTAGTAATTGATGCAGGTGCGGTCGAAGCGATTAAGCTCAATCATCGGAGTTTATTGCCAGTCGGTGTGAAAGTAGTTGAAGGGCATTTTGATCGTGGTGATGTAGTGGAATGTGTTGATCTATCTGGGGCACGTGTTGCAGTTGGACGGGTGAATTTTAGTTCGAGTTCTGCCGAGTTAGTGAAAGGTTTATCTTCTGAAAAAATTTATGAAGTGTTGGGTGAAGCGCGTTCACTAGAAATGATCCATCGGGATCATATGGCGATTTACTAAATTGTCTAACTTACCAAAGCTCGCGTTATGCGGGCTTTTTTATATTCGACCGCTTTAACTCAGATAGCGGTTGATTTTCTCCAATCATATAGGGGAAGTCAGCTAGTGAAATCATATCTAAATCTTCTTCACTATTGCCATAGGCATAAATATGTTGGTAGTTGTCTAAATTATACTGTTGCAAAATCCGTATCTTTTTTTGCTCAGAGCTACAATCTTTAGAGCGATATAAGCCAGTCAAAACACCATTATTAATTTCCACTTGTGTGCATATCAAATCAATCTGTAAATAATCACAGATATAAGTCAAATAAAGATCAACTGAAGCGGAAACGAGGACAACCTGATCGCCACGTTGCTGATGTAAACGCAGTTGCTGGAGTAAATCTGCATCTAAATTTTTCAGTAATTTTTGTGCGTATTGTTGCGATAAATCCTGCATTAAACTCGCTGAAACGCCATGAAACATGCTACGAAATAATCGAGGGCGCATAGCGTGTGCAGGGTATAAGCGTAAATAATAGGCTTGAATCCAAGGAAGAATTTTTAAACCTTTTCGAGCAATATGTCTTTTGGAAAGCGTGAAAAAGATAAATCCAGTAAAGCTATCTTTAGGGTAGAGCGTTCCATCAAAGTCAAATAAAGCCAGATTTACAGTTTGATTCGTTTGGCTTTTTGCATGCATGTTTCATATCGTCCATTCACACGGCTTGCAAACCAATTGGTGTTATAGTCACGGCTCAGTTTTGGCCCTGAAATCACCACTTGCGGCATCACTGCGTACATTGGTTCTTTTTGGGTTTTACTTTGATAGAGTTTTTTAACTGCTAAATACGTTTGGGTATTTTCAAAGCTTTGTTCTTTTTCTTTCTTTAGGTCAGAACGAATTTGTCGTGGCGTAACCAACACATTATTTTGCGCAAAAACCGCAATCAGTTCTTTTTCAGATTGACTTAACGTTGCTCGAACATCGCCATCTTTGGTGTACAGCAGTAAGTCACCATCTAAACTAATTTCAGTTTTAGTGAGTGAATTCAACATACTTTGGAAAGCCGCATTTCGACTGGAATACATGCCAGAGTTATAATCCGCAAAACGATAAATCGCTTTGTCGTAATCGGCAGGGTATTCCATCAAGCGGTGAATACCATAGTATAAACCACCGTATTGCGTATAAAGATCGTTGCGTAATTCTGCAATATTACCGCTTTGGCGTTTATGCTCTTTGGCGTAATTGATGTGTACTTGCATTGAACCCAATGTGGTAATTGGATTCATTTTTTCGCCAATATCTTGTCCGACTAGTTTTGCTGCACCTGTTAATGCGCTGACATGATAGTGTTGTGACATATAGTCAAAAATTTCACGGTAGAGTAAGTCCAGTTCACGTTCAGTTTTCACTTTACGCATTTGGTTCATGTAATTATTTTCTGGAGACGGTTGGTTTTTTAATACGTCCTCAAAATAACCTGCGACTGTTCCGCCAATCATCTCACCTAATTTGGCTTCAAATTTTTCTTTAAGGCGAGTATTGATCTCTTGTACTGCTTTTTCTCCCAGTCCTGGAACGCTTGGGTCAGCAATAAAATTAGATTCTTGATCGACCACAGCCACAATACTACAGACATTTAATTTAGTTTTTGGGATGCTCAGCTCATCCATAATCGCAAAAATATCTTGCGCCCAAGACTCACGTCCATTCACACGGTATGGAATAACCTTTTGAATTTGGTCGACTTCCATCTCAGGATCTTTTTTATTTGACCACCATGCATTATCTCCACAAGCGGTTAAACTCATGCAAATGGCAAGACTAGTTAGAGTTTTCAATACAGGACGAATCGAAGACGATTGGATCATAGCGAGAACTACACCGCAAAAAAGATGAGCTGATTGGTGGGATGAAGTATACTATGTCGATCAAAAATTGTAAGAAAATATATGTATATTGGCCCGTATCAGTTATCAAATAATTTAATCGTTGCCCCGATGGCAGGTGTAACTGACCGTCCATTTAGAACACTGTGTAAATATTTTGGTGCTGGGCATGCGGTCAGTGAAATGATGACCTCGGATCAAACTTTACGTATGAGTAAAAAAAGCTTATACCGTGCCAATTTCGATGGAGAACTTGCGCCTATCTCTGCACAAATTGCAGGTTCTGATCCAGACCAACTAGCCGAAGCCGCACGTTATCAAGTTGCTAATGGCGCACAAATTGTCGATATAAATATGGGCTGTCCTGCCAAAAAAGTCTGTAATAAATTAGCAGGTTCGGCTTTGCTACAAGATGAAGATTTAGTGGCACGTATTTTAGATAAAGTTGTTGCGGCGGTTGATGTGCCTGTGACTTTAAAAACACGATTGGGTTTTTTAAATGGTCAGGAAAACATTTTACGTGTTGCAAAACGAGCAGAAGCAGCAGGCATCGCCGCTTTAGCTTTACATGGTCGTACTCGTGAAGATATGTATTTGAATCACGCACGTTATGATTTGATCAAAGCGGTCAAACAAAGCATAGCAATTCCCTTGATCGCCAATGGTGATATTGATAGTCCTGAAAAAGCCAAATTTGTACTGGATTATACAGGTGCAGATGCGATTATGATTGGTCGTGCAGCTCAAGGAAGACCGTGGATTTTTCGTGAAATTTCCCACTATCTGCAAACAGGCGAACATTTAACTGCACCCGATATTTTAGAAGTTAAAACTGTTCTACTTGGGCATTTATCTGAACTGTATCAATTTTATGGGGAATATTCAGGTTGTCGCATTGCCCGAAAACATATCGCTTGGTATACCAAAGGATTACGTTCAAGTAATGAATTTCGCCAAAGCATGTATCAAGTGGAAAATACCGCAGATCAAGCCAAAGTTGTGGCAGCTTATTTCGATCAATTGCTCGATTTAGGTCAGAGCATGAGTGATGTTCAAGTAGAACAAGTGAATTTATTAGAGATAAAATAATTGTAATTTTGAGAATTTAAGCCCGTCATTCAATTTGAAGAACGGGCTTTTTTTATTAGCTTAAATGCGCAGTAATTTTTTGCAAAATTTGAAAAATCACATCACATTCACTTTGTAATGGTGTACTTTTTCGTGTAACCAGTGCCAAAGTGCGGCTTGGCGCAGCTTCAATGGCTTTAACTGCAATGTCTTCATTGAACTG
This sequence comes from Acinetobacter sp., assembly GCA_036660195.1. Lineage (GTDB taxonomy): Bacteria > Pseudomonadota > Gammaproteobacteria > Pseudomonadales > Moraxellaceae > Acinetobacter. The sequence continues at coordinate 6,136 of JAVXBC010000071.1, read as the reverse complement.
AATCATACTGTTTCTAAGTGCAATTTCTGGCAATAAGGTAAAACCTAAGTCAGATGAAACCATTTCTACCAAAGTTGGAAGTGAGCTGGCTTTTAAACGATGATCATTTTTTTGCTCACCAACAGGGCATGCACTTAAGGCATGATCGCGTAGACAGTGACCTTCTTCAAGCAGCATCAAACGAGACAAATCCAAATCATCTAAAGAATTGGCATTTGCCGCATTTTTATCTTTTTTATGATGCACAAGGAATAGATTTTCTTTCGCAATTTCCGCGACTTTTAATCCGCGGGTGTCAAAAGGAAGCGCCAAAACAATCATATCTAAATTGCCATGTTCTAGCTTTTCAACAATTTTTTCACTTTGAGATTCATGCAAATGTAGTTGGATTTTCGGCAATTGTTGATGAACTTCATCCAATAATCGCGTCAAAATAAACGGAGCAATAGTTGGAATAATCCCAAGATGCAAATCACCTGTTAAAGGTTCGCTCATTTCTCGGCTTAAACGCATTAAATCTTGTGCATCTGCGAGCAACACACGTGCGCGCGCTACAACTTGTTCACCTAAAGGGGTTAAACGGACATTTTGACGATCACGTTCAACCAAGACACCACCAAGCAGACGTTCTAATTCCATAATGCCACCCGATAACGTCGATTGGGTAACAAATGAACGGCGTGCGGCTTCAGTAAAATGGAGCGTTTCTGACAACGTAACTAAATATGATAGCTGTCTTAAAGAGGGTAATGCAGCCATAGTATCCTAGTGTGGTGATTTAAAGTGATGAGCAAATAAGCCGCTCAGTTGTGGAATGAAATGTGCGGGAATATCATGCCCCATTCCTTGAATTAATTCAAACTTCGCCCCTGAAATTGCTTTTGCAACCGCTTTGCCGTGGCTCGGTGGTAATAAACGATCTTTAGAGCCGTGTACGACTAAAGTGGGCTGAGTGGTATTTTTATTCAGTGGCAATAATGAACCTGTGCATAAAATTGCTAGAAACTGTTGTAAAACGCCAGCTGGGTAAAAACTACGACGATAAAGTTTACGAATAGTTTGTGTTGCCTCAACTGGGTTGATATAACCCGGCGAACCGATGGTATGGAAGACTTTAAGGCTATGATTAACCATCGTGTCTTCATCATGTGCCGCAGGTTTTCCGATTAAGCTAAATAATTGTTTTGGAAAAGGCGGTGGTAAAAAAGGCTGGTTATTACTGGTAAATAACAAGCCGATTTTTTCGATTCTTTGAGGGTGTTTCGCTGCAACGATTTGAGAAATCATGCCGCCCATCGACGCGCCTATAATATAGGTTTTTTCGATACCTAATTGATCGAGTAGCATCACTACATCATCTGCCATATCATAAAGCGTATACGGTGCGCCTTCATTGCCTAAGCCAAACATAAAGCGGCTCATGAGTTTCATTTTATTGAGGCGTAGACCTTTGTTGCGAATTTTTGAAGATAAGCCAATATCACGGTTATCAAAACGAACTACACGAAAGCCTTGATCTATTAAGGTTTTACAAAAATAATCTGGCCAGAACAGCATTTGTGCGCCCAAACCCATCACCAATAAAATGGTCGGATGTTCAGGGTTGCCGCCCATTTCTACGTGCAATTCAATACCATTGCCTAAGGTGACTTTGGTTTCTTGCATAAATGATGCGTAGGGCGACATATTAAATTGGAGGGCACTGTTCATGGTATTCGTTCCGAGTTGAATTTTGTTCTACCACTAATCACAAGTTTGTTGATGATTTTTAGATCAACAAACTTGTGTATTAAACTCCTAAACCTGTGCAGGAATCAAGTCAGGAACGAGTTTGCTTAGCGCCAGACGCTGTTTACTGGCAGTTGTACCCAATAGTACAAAACCTCTTAAAGTGTCTTGGCTGTCCGTCGCTTTGGCAAGCATGCCATCTTCAAATTCTTCAGTTTGCCATGTCACTTCAACGTCAATCGGAGCAGGTAACACCGTGAGTGGTGCAGCTGGCGTTTTGACTGCAACAGGCATAGCAGGATAGTGTACCGCCGTAGTTTGACCGCTCAAGGTTTTCGCTAATGCACGGGCTTGTTGCATAATTGGCATCACATATGGCAATAAAGTTCCATTCACTTCAGCACAATCGCCCACAGCATAAATGTCGCTTTGATTGGTCTCTAAAAAGCCATTGGTCAAAATGCCACGACCCGTTTGAATATCGGCAGCTTTTGCGAGTGCAAGGTTAGGTTGTAAGCCAATTGCAGAAAGTACAATATCGGCAACCAAGGTTTGACCATTCGCCAAAGTAACGGCATAGTCATCGCCGTCATTGATTTTCACGACTTTTTCTACCGTAGTCGATAACGCAAATTTAATTCCAGCCTGTTCTAAATTTGTTTGAAAGGCTTGGGCAACATGAGCAGGTAATAAGCGCCCTAAAGGTTGCCCAGCAAGATCAATCACCGTCACATCATATTGGCTATGCAATAAATCATTGGCAAATTCACAGCCGATTAAACCTGCCCCTAAAATCACCACACGTTTATCTTTTCGTGTCGCTAATTTTTCACGGAAATTGCGATAATCAATCAGCGAGTTCACCACGTGAATATCTTCGCTACCATCGCCCGCAATGGCTAAGCGAATCGGGTTTGCCCCAACCGCAAGAACCAGTTTTGAATAAGGTTGAGTGGTCGTAGTCCCATTTTTTTCTAGAATAATTTCGTGTTTATCAGCATGAATTTCTTTGACCCATGTGTCTGCTTCAATACGTAAGTTGAGTTGAGTTGCCATTTTAGTGGCATCACCTAAAGCAATTTGTTCAGGGGCTTTATTGCCCGCAAAAGCATTGGATAATGTCGGTTTTGCATAATTCGCCGCATCATCTGCACAGATCATCACCAATTCGTGTTCAGGACTTAATTTACGAAATTCACGGGCAACGGTATAACCTGCCATGCCTGATCCGATGATAACGATAGGGTGCATTGTTTTCTCCAAAATTTTGCATGAATAAGTGAATTAAAAAGACCATGACGGTCATCATGGTCTGGTTAGTCTATTGCGCTTTTAGCTAAGTGGCTAAAATAAAAATGTGCCAACAGACTTGGGGTAATTTAGATTTCAATCATTTCAAAATCGGCTTTTGAAACGCCACAATCAGGACAAGTCCAATCATCAGGAATGTCTTCCCATTTTGTACCTGCTGCAATGCCGTCTTGTGGCCAACCATCTGCTTCATCGTAAATCCAACCACAAACGATACATTGATATTTCTTCATGTGACTCTCCAAACTGATCGGTAAGTTGTTGTGCCTTTCAGTATAAATATTCCATAGTGTTGCTTTATGTCTTGTCGCAATAAATACGGACGTTGATCAGAACTTAGATTTTTACGCAGAATGACATTGAAGTAAAGCACGCAAGAGTTTAATCATTTATGTGTCAAGTTACATGGCAATTCAGGACAAATGTAAAATTATTTGAGTAATTGCTCTCATTCTTAGTAGAAATGTATTTGACACTGTTATTTGGGAAACAGCCATCGTATAAATAATGTTCAAAAAATATCGATCCAAAACTTTAATTTCAAAAATGATGTGGAGATAAATTATGGAAACATTGACCTTTGATATCGAGATAAATGCCCCTCAACAGAAAGTTTGGAATGTTTTGTGGACAAAAGAAAGTTATGAGTCTTGGACAAAACCTTTCGCCAGTGGTTCGACCATGACTTCAGATTGGACAGTTGGTGGACGGACAAATTTCCATGATGGAACGGGCAATGGCATGATTTCTACCATTGAGCGTTTGCATGAACCAAATGAGGTCATCTTTAAACATCTGGGCATGATTCAAGATGGAAAGGAAGATCTTGATAGTGAAGAAGTGAAAGCATGGGCAGGTTCATTAGAAAAATATCAATTAACTAATTCAAATGGCAAGACACAACTGCACGTAGAAGTAGATATGCAAGCTGAATATGTCGACATGATGAATAAGGGTTTTGAACAAGGACTTGCGATTGTGAAACAACTGTCAGAGCAAGCTTAGACTCTTTAGGGTATTGAAAAGTGGCAGCGCAACAATGAATCTGAGCTTTTTTCGTGATTGTATGAGTGAAACGATACGAAAATGGCTTCTAATCTGCTATTCTACGACCCTTTATTTTTACTTAGCTCGAGGCAGAAATGACGCAACAAAACGCTCAATCGACTTCTGAACCAATACTTTCCGAAAACGATTTAATTGCACAGCGTCATGCCAAATTAAAGCAAATTCAAGACTTGGCGAAAGAAACGGGCAAGAGTCCTTGGCCAAATACGTTCAAGCGTGAACATTACACAGCTGATTTACAAGAACAATTCAAAGATCAAGATAAAGCACAGATCGAAGCGGCTGAACATGTCTATGTAAAAGTTGCGGGTCGAGTGATGCTCAATCGCGGATCATTTATCGTGATCCAAGACATGACAGGGCGTATTCAACTTTATGTGGATCGTAAAGGTTTGCCAGCAGATGTTTTAGAAAGCATTAAAAGTTTAGACTTGGGCGATATTATTGCGGCTGAAGGTTATATCGGACGTTCAGGCAAAGGTGACTTATATGTACACCTTGAAGGTTTTGAATTACTCACCAAATCACTTCGTCCGCTGCCAGATAAATTTCACGGTTTAACCGATACTGAAGCCAAATATCGTAAGCGTTATTTAGACTTAATCGTCAACGAAGAAACGCGTAGAACGTTTGAAATTCGTGCTCAAGTTGTATCTGGCATTCGTGCATTTTTAACCAATGAACGTTTCATGGAAGTCGAAACGCCAATGATGCATGTGATTCCAGGTGGTGCATCAGCCCGTCCATTTGCAACGCATCATAATGCGTTAGATATGCCGTTGTTTTTACGGATTGCACCTGAGCTTTATTTAAAGCGTTTGGTGGTTGGTGGTTTTGAGCGTGTGTTTGAAATTAACCGCAACTTCCGTAATGAAGGTGTTTCTACCCGTCATAACCCTGAATTCACCATGATTGAGTTCTATCAGGCGTATGCAGATTATAAAGATTTGATGGCATTGACTGAAAACATGCTAGAAAAATTAGCCATCGACATTCTTGGTTCTACCGATGTGCCTTATGCTGAGGAAGTGTATAGCTTTAAAGGCCCATATAAGAAAATTTCAATGTTTGATGCAATTCTTGAGAATAACCCTGAATTTACCCCTGAAAATGTGAATGATCGTGAGTTCCTTGCAAAATTCACTCAAGACGTATTGAAAGAAAAAGTTAAACCAGGTTTTGGTTTGGGTAAATTACAAACCATCGTATTTGAAGAAACGGTGGAAACTAAACTGCGTCAACCAACTTTCATCACTGAATATCCAGCTGAAACCTCGCCACTGGCACGTCGTAATGATGATAATCCACATATTACAGACCGTTTTGAGTTCTTTATTGGCGGTCGTGAATTGGCAAATGGTTTCTCTGAGCTGAATGACCCGATTGACCAAGCAGAGCGTTTCCAAGCGCAAGTTGCCGAAAAAGATGCAGGCGATGATGAAGCAATGCATTACGATGCAGAGTTTGTAGAAGCCCTTGAATATGGTTTACCACCAACTGCAGGCGAAGGAATCGGGATTGATCGTTTGGTGATGTTATTTGCCAATGCTGCCAGTATTCGTGATGTGATTTTATTCCCACACATGCGCCGCAAAGATTAATTTTAAGGAACATAAAAATAGCCACATCTAATATGTGGCTATTTTTTTTATCGGTTATTTTGTTTGTAGTTCATTGGCGAGCTTTTCAGCTGCTTGCACGATTTTAGGTGTTAACTCTCCCATTTGCTGCTGACCAATTTTCATACTTCTTTGCATTACAATAGGTAGTTTTTTAATCGTCGATTGACCAGCAGGTGTTTTATAAAACTCAAGCATACCGTTGACTTCTTCTTGGGTAAATTCGTCAACATAGAGTTGAATCATTTCTGGTTCTAATTTAGCCCATGTAAAATCCTGTTTTACAATGTTTGCAATATCTTGATTAAAATTTTCAATGGCTTTCTTTTGTTTAGCATTGAGCTCTTGCCCTTGGGTGGCTTGTTCAATACTTGAAGCCATAATTTGGTGGACGTATTGGCTTGATTGAT
>JAVXBC010000070.1:0-14079 GCA_036660195.1 Acinetobacter sp. | reverse complement strand
TGGTTAGGGCTTGCTGAAGAAGAGGATTGAGAAGATGTGGTCATGGCAGCTCAGGAAAATAAAAAAGAGTATAGCAAATCCAAACGCAGTTGCCGAAATTCGACGCAATAAGTTATCGCAATCTCGTCAATTGAATGCATCGGGCTCTTATTTTTTTACGAAAATTGGTCAATCGCAACATTTATTAGAGTTAATTGTGGCGAGTCAGGTGTTGGCGATGCTGTTGGCTTTAGCTGAAGCACGTAGTTGGCAGATGTTGGAAGTGGTTCGTGTTTTACAGTACTTATTGTTTATTAATTGGACAATTTTGTGCTTTTCTGCGCTGGTTGACTATTTTCGGGAGTTTTTTGCCAAATTTAGTCAGAAAACAGCATTAATTTTAGGGTTTATTTTACTTCAACTGATTGTTTTATTAACCACTTGTGCGATAAATGTAATTCAATATTGGGCAGGGCGTTCTGGTAATTTTTCTGAAGAAATTTTATTTCACGGAATAGGTCTACATTTGAGTTATGGTGTTTTGTTGGGCGCGTTTTGTTTGCGTTATTTATATATGCGCGAACAATGGTTGAGTCAGCAATACAGTGAGCTCAATGCCCGTATTCAGGCAATGCAAGCGCGTATTCATCCACATTTTTTATTTAATAGCTTAAATAGTGTGGTGAGTCTGATTGCGATTGATCCTGATAAAGCTGAACATATGTTAATCAATTTGTCTCGATTATTTAGAGCGAGTTTTCAGGAACTCAAACTGGTGAGTTTGGCGGAAGAAATTGATTTATGTCAGCAGTACTTAAGTATTGAAAAAATGCGTTTAGGGGCACGTTTAAAGGTAGAATGGAATGTGCAAGCAAGTGAAATGGATTTAAAGCGAGTCACGATTCCTTTATTAACATTGCAACCTTTGCTCGAGAATAGTATTTTTCATGGCGTGGAAAAGAGTTTGCAGCCATCTACTGTGAGTGTATTGGTAGAAATATTGCAAAATCAGGTCAGTATAGTCATTACGAATCCATATTCTGCCGATACAATAAAATCGACCAAGGGAAATGGTATTGCAATTGAAAATGTGAAACAGCGCCTAAAAGCCTATTATGGGCAAACAGTGAAGTTTCAGGTTTATAAAGGTGCGGTGATTTACACAACCGTGGTGAGCTATACCTACCGCGTAAAATAATAAGTCTAGTTAATCATAAAAATGATGGATGATGTGAACGGTGACAAGGAGGACAAGATGAGAGTTCTGATTGCTGATGATGAACCTCTGGCAGTAGAGCGTTTGTCACGATTGGTGGCTCAAATGGGTCATGAGGTGGTGGCAACAGCACATCATGGGCAAGATGTGCTCGATCATATTGACGATGCATCGCCAGATGTCGTATTGCTGGATATTCAAATGCCAGGCATGAACGGTTTGCAATGTGCAGAACAATTGAGCCACTTAAATCCACGACCAGCCATTATTTTTTGTACGGCTTATGATCAACATGCACTGGACGCATTTAAATTTCAAGCACAAGGATATTTGCTGAAACCTGTGGCACAACAAGATTTACAGCAAGTGTTTAATCACATCACTCAATTAACACAAGCGCAAATGACAGGTTTACAACAACAAAGTGATATGAACGAGCCGAAAAACCAAAGACATCAAATTGCTGCCAAAACCTATCGCGGGGTCGAATTGATTCCTGTGGAAAATATTTATTATTTTTTGGCAGATCAAAAATATGTCACCATTCGGCATAAAAATGGCAGCGTGTTGATAGACGAAACATTAAAGGATTTAGAAACAGAGTTTTCTGATCGTTTTATTCGCATCCATCGTAATGCGTTGGTTTCTCTTGATTATTTAGAGGGTTTGGAGTTAATCGCAGCGGGACAATATCAAGTGAAATTACGTGAACTTGAAGAGCGATTATCCGTCAGTCGTCGTCATTTACCAAGCTTAAGAGAATGCATGCATCAATTATAGGTGCAGCATTGATTGCGATTTGAAACGTCGTCGAATGATTTTTCACTTGCAATTTTAATCGATCAAGTTAATTTGGAAACAATTGCTTTCTTCATTGCTGCATTCGATTTATGAAAACCCTCAAAATTGCGACTCGACAAAGCCCACTGGCACTTTGGCAGGCGGAGCATATTCGCTCTCGATTAAATCAACTCTATCCTGACCTCACTGTTGAATTGGTCAAATTTGTCACGCAAGGCGATAAAATTTTAGATACGCCATTGGCTAAAATTGGCGGTAAAGGTCTATTTGTAAAAGAACTGGAAGCAGCATTACTTGATGGTCGTGCAGACTTGGCTGTGCATTCGATGAAAGATGTACCGATGCATTTGCCTGAAGGTTTAACCTTGGCGGTGATTTGCGAGCGTGAAGATCCGTTCGATGCCTTTGTTTCAAATCAATATCAACATTTCAATGAATTGCCGCAAGGTGCGAAAGTTGGCACGTCTAGTTTGCGTCGAAAATGTCAGATTTTGCAGCAACGACCTGATTTGGAGATTATTGATTTACGTGGCAATGTCGGCACGCGCTTATCAAAACTCGATGAGGGTTTATACGATGCCATTATTTTGGCCAGCGCTGGTTTGAAACGTCTAGGACTAGCAGATCGGATTCGCCATAGCTTATCGGCAGAAATCAGTTTGCCTGCGGTTGGTCAAGGTGCATTGGGCTTAGAATGTCGCTCAAACGATTCAGCTTTATTAAAACTTATTGAACCACTTCAACACCAAGAAACGTCTAACTGTGTCCGTGCAGAACGTGCTTTTAACGCCTATTTGGAAGGCGGTTGCCAAGTGCCGATTGCAGGTTATGCAACTTTGCTCAATGATCAAATTCAAATTGAAGGGCGTGTCGGTAGTGTTGATGGTAAGGTCATTCTGAAAGCACAGCGTGTTGGAGCGATCGAGCAAGCAGAACAGCTTGGTGAGCAACTAGCAGAGGATTTATTGGCGCAAGGGGCTGGTGATTTATTGAAAGCATTGCACGAATGATTTTTATTAATACGCGTCCTGCAAGTCGTGCTGATGATTTGACAAAAGCATTGAATGATGCGGGATATCAGGTTGAGTCTTTGCCTTTACTTGAATTAGTTCCACAACCTTGTTCAAATGAATTACAGCAACTTTACCAACAGTTGAGCGAGACGCAAATCATTGTGGTGGTGAGTCCGACCGCAGTTGAAATTGGCATGCGTTATCTGCAAAGTTCAGAACTTTCACTTCAACAACTTAAACATATTCAATGGATTGCCGTTGGAAATGCGACAGCTCAGTCCTTGGCAAAATTTAATATCGAGAGTCATGTTCCCGAAGTGGAAAGTTCGGAAGGGATGTTGGAACTTCCTATTTTGCAGCAGCAAGATCATCTAAAGAAAATCGCTTTTTGGCGAGGTTTAGGTGGGCGGCAATTTATGATGCAACAGTTGCAGCAGCAAGGCGTGAGCCTGCTTAATTTTGTGCTGTATCGCCGTCAATGTCCTGAAAACAGCGTGGTTCATTTTCCAAAAATTATCGCCAAGCTTAGAGATCGACAATCTGTAGTAGTTTTAATCAGTAGTGAAGCCAGTTGGAATTATTGGCAGCAGTTGTGTCATTCATCTTCAACACAGGTAGAATGGATTTATCTGGTGTTAGGTTCGCGATTAGAGCATTTGGTGCAGGCGACTTCATCTACTGCAAAAAACAATATCATTCAGTTGGACAGCTTATCTGCCGTGGAAATCATTCAGCGGATGAGTGCTTGGCAAGGCAATTTATGAAAAAAATAATTTACTTGGTTGTTCTTTTGGTTGGCGTGTGGCTAGTGAAGTTGAGTTTCAATGCCATACAATCTGCTCAAGCAATTGATCAGCTGCAACAGCAGTTGATTAACACAGAGCAACGTTCGGTCTTGTTAAATGATCAACTGGTTGCCTTACAGCGTCAGTTGCAACAGGGCAATCATGATGAAAATGTTCATGCCACTACGGCACTTCCCGCGCCAATGACGGGGATTGCTCCTGCGCTGTTGATCCAAACGCAATTACAGTTGGTGCAATTTGCGCTTGATCAACAACAGTATATTTATGCGTTGGATCATCTCCATCAAGTACAGCAAAATCTGCCACAATCGCATGTGGCAGTGGCATTACAACGTAGTCTTAACAGCGCAATAGCCCAAGATAAACAAGCCATTCAACAATATATTCTGACGCAAACGCAGCAACAGCAACAATTCGACCAGTTACTGCAACAGTTGGATCAGAAGCTACAACAAAACCTACAAAGCCCAAAATTAAATATGCCAAAAACTGAATCTGCAACAGGATGGCATTGGTTTAAATTAGAAAAAATACAACGTACACCGCCTGATTTTATGCAGCGAAATATTGCACTGAAAGAAATCCAATTACGATTATTGCTTGCATCGCAGGCCTTACATGCGGGGCAACAGCAGGAATATCGTCAATCCTTGCAAGAGGTGATCCAGCTTTTGGCGCAATTGCCAGATCGTGATAGCCAGCAGATTAAATTGCAGTTAGAGAAACTTGCAAATCTTCCCGTGGCATCGGCACCCAAATTAATCACACTGGGTTTATTGGGCGCATCATCATGAAGAAATTGGTACTGATTTATGTGCTAATTGCATTGGTCATCTATGCAGCGGTTGCGGTGCTCAGCTATGGCTATGGTGGTGGCTATGTCTATCTATATTGGCGAGATTGGCAATTTCAAAGTGGCATTTGGGGTTGGATTGCACTGCTGCTGATCATTAGTTTTTTAGCACAAGTGATCTGGTGGTGGTGCAAGCGATATTTGAGTCGAGAGCATCGTAAAAAACAAACGAGTTTATCATTCGCAGATTTACATCCTTATGAACAATTGGGTGTGGTTTGGTTATTAGATGCAGCACAAGATCAACAGATATTTATTGAGCGTGTTTTTAATCAATCGGGTTTATTGAATAATATTGTGGATGCGCAATTTGATTATCGTAACGGTGATTATGAAACGGCTTTGCAGCATTTAGAGCAATCTGCGCCGATGGCATTTGAATTGGCAGAATTGCAACGCATTGATATTTTCTTAACCCAGCAAGAGGCTGAGAAAGCCTTTACGCATTTAGAATTTCTGACGCAGCAGCCAATTTCACCGTGGTTAAGCGCAATCGAAACGGCTTATCAGCAACGGATTACAAAATTATGGGGCAGATTGGCCGTACAAAAACCATGGTTGTTTTTGCATTCCATGCATTTGGGTCTGCTCGATCTTAAATTCCGTGATTTATGGTTACAACAACTGTTGATTCAATTCGATCAAGCATCGGTCGATGATTTAACAGCATTGCAAGATCGTTATTTGGCTTTGCAGGCTGAAATTCCAACACGACCTTATAGCAGCAAAGTGTTGTGGTTGAAGTTACTGGCGCGTTTGCCTGAGCTCAGTATGCAACATGAAGAATTGGCATTGCACTTACTGCAAGAACAATTTGACCCTGAAATATTTTATCTTTGGTTTCAGCACCAATTGTTAAAACAAAACCCAGATTATCCTGAAGTTGAACAACATATTGTGCAACTTGAAAGGCGTTATACCAGTGTGCCAATGTTAAGCTTCGCCAAGTGGCATATTTATGTCGCAACGCAACGTCCGCACGAAGCAGAGCAATTATTAACATTATATCCCGACAATATTCTAATGAACTATTTACGCATTAAATCGAAGTTAGGTGACGACGCTGATTTAATTAGACAATTGAACTTGGTTTTTGAAAATGATGTCAATTTCCTAAGTTTTAAAATATGAGTGAAAACATGAAAGAACTTTCTGTCTATCCGATTATCTATGAACAAAACATCGCATGGGGAGATATGGATGCTTTTGGTCATGTCAATAATGTGCACTATTATCGTTATATGGAAAGTGCGCGTATTCGATATTTGAGTGGGTTGAATATTTTTGATCAAGGAATATTGACAGTTGTAGCTTCAAGTCAATGTCAGTATTTAAGCCCAGTGTTTTATCCAGATGTGTTGCAAATTGGTGCGCGTATTGAAGAGCTAAGAAATAGCGCATTCCGTATGCATTATGTGTTGTGGAGTAAAAACCAGCAGCAAATTGTTGCGACTGGTGAAGCAGTAATGGTTTGCGTAGATGCAGAAACCTCGAAAAAAATAAATATTCCAGATATGGTGAGAAATAAGATGATTCAATTGGAAGCGACGGTCAATCATCATTTGGAATAATCAGCGTGGGTTCTAGATATTAAATTTAAGCAGTTTTTAAGCTAAGAATGTTCTCATTGATATAGTGTCTTTTAAGCATGAAATAAAAGATTTATTATTTGGTAAATAATTTTTATATAAAATTACTCGGGTCAATACGCAAATGTTTTATGTATTATTGTAAATATAATCCTATTTAACAGCATGATTTGATTTTCTAGGGTGTTTTGATATTGATTATTGAATCGTTTATAAATTAGTATGGATTTGTTTTTTAAATTTTGTTGCATTTTGCGTGGGTTATTTTGTCTTTTTGGAGTTATATGAATGAAACCGGATATTAGTAGTTTATCTGTTGAAGATTTAAAGCGTTTACAAGCAGAAGCGGAAACGTTAATTGCGAGTAAAAAAGATCAAGCGATTGAAGATGCTTATAATCAAATTATGTCTATTGCAGAAGCCGTTGGTTTCAGCGTGGACGAAGTATTGGCATTTGGCGAGCAAAAGCGTAAGAAGACCACACGCAAAGTGGTTGAGCCGCGCTATCGCAATAAAAATAATCCAGAGGAGACTTGGACAGGTCGTGGTAAACAACCACGTTGGTTGGTCGCTGAATTAGAAAAAGGCGCGAAACTGGAAAGCTTCCTTATCTAAGTGAGTCACTCAGAATCATTGTTTTGTCACACAATGCTTCTATACTCATACAAAGCCAAGCTGAAAAAGCTTGGTTTTTTTATCTCAGAGAATTGGCGATGCTGGAAAAGTATGCATAATGTCACAGTGGAGATAAAACTCTCGAAAGGACGATTTTGCATGTTGGTAAGGACGGTATGAAGAAAAATACCAAACAGTGGAGATGGTGGGCTTTCGCCATTTTTGCATTTTTAATTTTTATTATTTTACAAATTCCAGCAACATGGTTAATTGCGAAGTTTTCGAAAAATAATCAAATTTTACATAATGTCAGTGGCAATATTTGGCAAGGACAAGCCGATTGGCAGCGTGGTCAATTACGCGGGTCTGTCCATTGGAAAACGCGCCCTCTAGATTTACTACTGTTTCGTTTAGGCGCCAATTTAGACATTCATAGTGGCAATACCCAATTAAATGGTGTGTTGGGCTATGGCATGGGACAAAAAATTACCGTTAAAAATTTACAAGGTGAAATTTCACCTGAAACTTTAAAATATTTTGCCAACTGGCAGTGGCCAGCAAATGCAATTCAGCTGAACGATGTGCAATTTAACTACCAAAAAGAAAAAGGTTTTGCCGCTGCGGAAGGGCAATTGCATTGGGGTGGTGGGGCATTAGCTTATACATTCGGTCAGCGTCAAGATCGTATGAATATGCCATCCTTAATGGCTGAAATAAAAGATGAAAATGGACAATTAAGAATAGATGTGCGAGATCAGCGCAGTCAAAAAATGGCAAATTTGAGTTTAGATGCGAATTTTATGCTAGATGTGCAATTTACGCAGCGAATGTTATTAAATATTCCATCTTATCAAGGCAAGGCAGGACTTGACACTTATGTGATAAGTTCGCGACAACCTTTGTTGCAAGGTGGTTTCTAATGAACGCATTATTGCAAAAAATCCAACAATTACGCTGGCAGAAATTAGATCAATTAAGTACGCTGGTTTTGGCAATATTGATTTTATGGCTGTGTTGGAAATTGGCATCATTATTCTGGTGGGTAGTTGCGCCACCGCAGCCAATGCAATTTGACCGTGTTGAGCTGGGTTCGCAACAAGCGCAAGTGCCGAATATCAGTTCGTTCGCATTGTTCAATGAAGTCACTGCGACAACACAAGATAATCTTGATTTGACTTTACAAGGTGTATTGCTAGGATCGCCAAGTTATCTGTCTTCTGCAGTGATTAAATTAAATGATATCGGAGAGCGATATCGTGTGGGCGAAACGGTTGGTTCAACCTCATATCAATTAGCGGAAGTCTATTGGGATCATGTGGTATTGCGACAAGGCAATGGTGCGACACGTGAAGTTAAATTTAAAGGATTAGAGAAAGGCCTGTATCAACCGATCGAGCCAGTTTCAAACAGCAGTAATAATGCCGTTGCACCTCAAACACAAGCACCTGCGCAAAACTCCACACAGTCTGCGTTGGGGCAAGCGATTCAACAAATGCAGGATAATCGTGAACAGTATTTGAAAAACATGGGTGTGAGTGGAAGCGGCACGGATGGCTATGAAATATCTGATCGAACGCCAAGCAATTTAAAGAATACGTTAGGTTTGCGTGCAGGTGACCGGATTTTATCGGTCAATGGGCAAACCGTAGGGCAAGGATTAAGCGAAGTACAATTGTTGGAACAAGTGCGTCGTGAAGGGCATGCCAAAATAGAAATAAAACGTGGTGATCAAGTGATGACCATCCAACAAAATTTACAGTGATCACACGTCACCATATACGTTAGGAATAAGTGCAGGTTATGGCTTTATTGAATCAGCATCGTCCCCTTTGGGCACTTCTTGCAGCAGCACCCTTGGTTGCGTCAATCAGTACGCAAGCACAAGCGCAAACATGGAAGATTAATTTGCGTGATGCGGATTTAACCGCATTTATTAATGAAGTTGCCGATATTACAGGCAAGAACTTTGCTGTTGATCCGCGTGTACGTGGCAATGTCACGGTGATTTCAAATAAAGCCCTCAACAAAGATGAAGTTTATGATCTCTTCTTGGGGGTTTTGAACGTCAATGGTGTGGTGGCATTACCATCTGGCAATACTGTGAAACTGGTTCCAGACAGTAATGCGAAAAACTCGGGTATTCCCTATGATGTGCGTAACCGTGCCAGTGGTGATCAAATTGTAACGCGGGTTATTTGGTTGGAAAATACCAATCCGAATGATCTTATTCCTGCCTTGCGTCCTTTAATGCCGCAATTTGCACATTTGGCAGCGGTTGCAGGAACTAACGCCCTCATTGTCTCGGATCGTGCCGCCAATATTTATCAACTCGAAAGTATTGTGCGTAATCTCGATGGAACTGGGCAAAATGATATTGAAGCGATTACCTTACAATCGAGTCAAGCTGAAGAAATTATTGGTTTATTAGAAACCATGAGCTCAACGGGAACATCAAAAGACTTTATTGGTTCTCGAGTGCGTATTATTGCCGACAATCGCACCAATCGTATTTTGATCAAAGGTGATCCTGATTCGCGCAAGCGTTTGCGTCATACCATTGAAATGCTTGATGTACCTTCGGCAGATCGTTTGGGTGGGTTAAAAGTTTTTCGTTTGAAATATGCCAGTGCTAAAAACTTAGCGGAAATTCTGCAAGGTTTAGTGACTGGGCAGGCGGTTTCGTCGTCGTCATCTTCTAGTAATAGCACGAGCAATAAATCAAATTCGATTGGTAATTTAGTTTCAAATAATCAAAATTCTAGTTCATCAACAGGGTCATCTTCTATTTCGACTCCTTCGATTAATTTAAATAGTGGAAGCAACGCAAGCCAAAATGCGGGTGTGACCAGTTTTAATAGCGGTGGGGTCAGTATTATTGCGGATAGCACCCAAAATGCTTTAGTCGTCAAAGCCGACCCTCAGCTAATGCGGGAAATTGATGCTGCGATTCAACAACTCGATACTCGCCGTCAACAAGTATTGATTGAAGCGGCGATTATTGAAGTGTCGGGCGATGATGCTGATCAGTTAGGCGTGCAGTGGGCATTGGGTGATTTAACCAGTGGTATTGGTCTAGTAAACTTTAGTAATGTCGGTTCAAGTTTATCTAAACTGGCTGCTGGCTATCTAACTGGTGGTGCAGCAGGTGCAGGAGCGGCACTGGGTACGGGTTCATCTATCCTGCTAGGCGATTATAAACAAGGTGCAGATGGCTCACGCAAATTGTATGGTGCGTTGATTCAGGCCTTAAAAAGTAATACCAAATCGAATTTACTTTCAACGCCGTCTATTGTCACCATGGACAATGAAGAAGCTTATATTGTGGTGGGTCAAAACGTCCCGTTTGTTACGGGTTCTGTGACCACAAACAGCACAGGTGTGAATCCCTATACAACAGTCGAGCGTAAAGATGTTGGTGTTACCTTGAAGGTTGTGCCACATATTGGTGAGGGTGGTTCGGTACGTTTGGAAGTTGAACAAGAAGTTTCTGCGGTGCAAGAAAGTCGCGGTCAAGCGACCGATTTAGTCACCAGTAAACGTGCGATTAAAACCTCCGTTTTGGCTGATCATGGGCAAACGATTGTTTTGGGTGGATTAATTTCAGACAATAGCATTCATTCTCGACAAGGTATTCCAGGATTAGGCGATATTCCGTATTTGGGTCGTTTATTCCGAGCTGACAGTAAAACTGGTGAAAAACGTAATTTGTTGGTATTTATTCACCCAACCATCGTTGGCGATGCGGAAGATATACGTCGTATTTCTCAACAGCGTTATAACCAACTTTACAGTTTGCAATTATCTATGGATAAAAACGGTAATTTTGCCAAATTGCCAGAGAATGTCGCGGATATTTATCGTCAACAGTTGCCAGAAACGCCGTCTACTTACCAAAAAGTGCCGACTGCAATACAGCAAAAAACAGTCGTAGTGACAACACCTGTAGCTATTGAACCTGTTGTGGTGCAGAAGCAAACCATTGTTGTGCCAGTAAAAGAAACCAAACGAACCAAGAGTACAGTAACGACAACAACCGTTCGCCCAGTACGCTAGTAGATGAATTATGTGACTTATGTCACAATGTTGTGATCAGTAATACGATAGGGGTATGTTGCGATGTCTTGGAAATTGCTAGCTGACTCTGGGGAGTTCTCAGGGCAAGAAATTATCGTTGAACGTGATTTATTGGTAGGTCGACATCAAGACGCGGATATTTTGCTGCAATCGGCCGATGTTTCACGGCGTCATGCGGTGTTATTGTTTAAAGATGATCAGGTTTGGGTACAAGATTTAAACTCCTCTAATGGTACTTTTTTAAATGATGAGCGCATTGAGCAAGAAGCGGAATTGCAGCATGGTGATCGATTGCAATTTGCCAGCTTTGTTTTCGCTGTGCATGCGCCGGTACGAGTTCAAGAGCGTTTACCCGAAAACGAGCCTGTTAATTCCAGCTTACAAGATCAAGGTATGCCAAGTCTTGCGGAACGCTCAGCTGAAACATCAATCAGTCGTGATGGTATGCCACAGAACATCTCGATTCCAAAACCTGCGCCAATTCCTGAAAATTCAACGATTCAATCCACCATCGATAAATTTTCAGTTCAGTTAGAACCACTTCAAGAATCAGTTGAGCTGCAACGAAAAAATGCGTCCGTCGGCTTAATTTCAATTATTGTTTTAGTAATTTTAGCCATCTTGGCGTGGTTATTCTTTAAATAATCCTGTGATGCTTTACAATTTAAGGCATGCGATGAGCGCATGCCTTTTTTGTTTTTGAGTGATTTTATGTCTGTTGCCCAGTTACACCAGCGATGCCTGATTTTATTTGATTTAGATGGAACTCTAGTTGACTCCGCCGCTGACTTGTACCGCGCGATGAACCTCAGTTTAAATCAGCTAGGTTTGCCTTTGGTGACGGAGGCGCAGATACGTGCTTGGGTAGGTAAGGGTGCAGCGAAACTCTGTGAAACTGTGCTCGAACATTTATTTGGGCAGGTGAGTGCTCAACAGCAAGGACAACTTTTAAATACCTTTGTTGAAATCTATGCGCAAGAATTATGTGTAAATACACAAGTCTATACGGGTGTTTTACCTTTTTTGGATTATTGCCAAAGCAATGATATTGCAATGGCGTGTGTGACCAATAAGCCTGAACATTTGGCAAAAGGCATCCTCGATATTTTGGAGCTAAGTCCTTATTTTAAAATGGTCATTGGTGGTGATAGTCTGTCAGAGCGGAAACCGCATCCATTGCCTTTATTGCATTGTATGCAAGTCCAAAATACCTCAGCTGTGAAAACCCTGATGATTGGTGATTCTAGCAATGATGTCGAAGCGGCAAGACGCGCAGGTATAGATTGTATTGTGGTGAGCTATGGCTATAATCATGGAGAAAATATTCATGATTGTCAGCCGCAGCAAGTGGTCGATAGTTTGGTTGAGTTGTTGGAAATAGATCCAATCAGGAGAAAAGCATGATGTTTGTTATGGTTATTCGATGGCGAAATTAAAACGCAATTGAAACGGGAAAACGTATCTAGACCTAAACCATAGAGAATATTCATGACTACTTTAGCGCAATTTGAACAACTCAAATCATCTGGCTACAACACTATTCCAATTTATCGCCAAAGATTGGCAGATACTGAAACACCACTTTCAGTTTTTGCACGTTTTAAAGATCATCAACAAGCCTATTTGTTTGAATCGGTTGAAGGTGGCGAAAATTGGGCTCGCTATTCAATGATTGGGTTGGGCGAATCAACGGTTTTCTCATGTAATGCAGGCATTTTGACCATTCAGCAGGCGGATGGGGCAATTGCGCAACAAGATTGTGCAGATCCATTCCAATACATTCGTGATTTTCAAAATCAATTTAAAGTGCCAACGCAGGCAGAATTGCCTGATTTACCCAATTTCACGGGTGGATTGGTGGGATATTTGGGCTACGATGCCGTGCGTTATATAGAGCCAAAATTAAAAAATGTACCCACAGCAGACCCAGTCACCTTACCTGATTTGTGGTTAATGCTCTCTAAAACCGTAATTGTGTTTGATAACTTAAAAGATACCTTATTTTTAATCCATCATGCCGACACTCATCAGCCAGACGCTTATGCCCAAGCTCAAGCCAAGCTTGATCAATTGGAGCAACTGCTTGCGCAACCTGTAAGTTTGCAAGCCAAACCACATACTGCGCCGCATTTCGAGTCGATTACAGGGAAAGTGAAATTTCTTGAAACGATTGAAAAAGTAAAAGAATACATCCGTGCTGGTGATGTCATGCAGGTAGTTCCGGGTCAGAGAATGGTTTCGGATTTTGATGGTGAGGCGTTACAGGTGTATCGCGCATTGCGACATTTGAATCCATCGCCTTATTTATTCCTCGTGCAGGGGCATACGCTTACCGATCAAAAGCCGTTTCAAATTGTTGGCTCTTCACCTGAAATTTTATCCCGTTTGGAAAATGGTATTGCAACAGTGCGCCCACTTGCGGGAACGCGTCCACGTGGCAAAACTAAAGAAGAAGATTTGGCTTTAGAACAAGATTTATTAAGTGATGAAAAGGAAATTGCTGAACATCTGATGCTGATAGATTTGGGGCGTAATGATGTCGGGCGTGTGTCTAAGATTGGCAAGGTAAAAGTGACCGATCAAATGGTGATTGAGCGTTATTCTCACGTCATGCATATTGTTTCTAATGTGCAAGGTGAAGTTCGTGATGATGTTGATGCACTTGATGTCTTTAAAGCCACGTTCCCTGCGGGGACACTTTCAGGTGCACCCAAAATCCGTGCCATGGAAATTATTGATGAAGTTGAGCCAGTAAAACGTGGTGTCTTTGGCGGTGCAGTCGGGTATTTAGGTTGGCATGGTGAAATGGACATGTCGATTGCAATTCGGACCTGTGTAATTCGGGAGCAAAAGGTCTATGTTCAGGCAGGCGCAGGTCTAGTGGCAGACTCAAATCCTGAATCTGAATGGAATGAAACGCAAATAAAAGCACGCGCAGTGATCAAGGCGGTTGAATTATCGGCAAACGGTTTGATTTTGTGAGTTTTTCATGGTTTTTTAATAAAAACCGCTTGCAACCTATCGAAGTTTTGCTAAACTGCACTCCGTTCTGATACGAAACGTACAAAACACTATAAAAATGCCGGCATAGCTCAGTTGGTAGAGCAACTGACTTGTAATCAGTAGGTCCACA
>JAVXBC010000069.1:0-14123 GCA_036660195.1 Acinetobacter sp. | reverse complement strand
GCCATACACTTTTCTAAACTTAAACTTCGATTTGAATCACTTCACCCAATGGTGCGAGTCGTTTGATCTCACCATCAGATACAAATACGGTTGCTCCTAAGTTGTAGCGTGTTGAACTGGTGACCAGATTCAACCCTGACCCACCCACCACCAATACTTTGTAATTGGGATGGTCCACACTGGTAATCGTTCCTACAAACTCTGCTGCAGTAGGAAGCAAATCAATTAAACGCTGTAATGCATTACTCACGATTGACGCGCTCCACTTTTACGGTTTGATTGACCACCGCATGACTGAACGAGACGCTGACACTATCTACAATGCCCCACCATTCCGCATTAAAGGCAAGTACTTCTCCTGGTACACATTCACCCACCTCAGGTGAAATCGGCATGCTGTAGGTGTGTGTTTCAATCATTCCCGCTTTGGCAAGCTTGGCTTTACCATATGCCCCCATGCTGACATGGTTAAACAGTGGGTTGTTTTCAGGCTGAGGTAAGGTGTCCGCACTTGTACCAGTACGTTTCACTTGAGCAACCAGTGCCTTACGATCATTTGTTAATGTGATGCCGTTGTAGTCTGGATAGATCTGATAATCGGTCGATTGACTCACCACCGCAGACTCAGGCAATAAACGATCATATTCAGCGATCGACAGCACATCCCAAAAGGTCTTTTTATATAGCGGTTTAATGGTCAGCGTATTGCTACCCTTTTCGCTATAAATAAACCCACCGCCGCTTTCAACCACCACCTTAATGGCATCGATTGGGGCTAAATTGGAATAACTTAAGCACTCACGCTCAACGATCCAGCCCAGTGCATCAATCAACTGCCAATTCAGTACCGTATCGCTAAACACGCGATCAAGCTCTGCTTGGCATAACTGGACAGAGGTTCGATCGTTCTCTTGTAAAAATGAACGTAAAGGTGCAGTCGGTGCCGCAAGTAGCGCGGTTTGACTGCGACCAATCAAAGTATAGGTGTCTTGGGCAAATTTACGAGAACGTCGACGGTTCTCAAGCAGCATTTGATGCTCGGTACCATTCACGATAATTTTTAAAATCACAGGTTGGCCATTGATGGGTTCAAGTTTGCCAATCTGGGATGCCGGTACGGTCAAACTATAGGACCAACACCAGCAGCTGCGATCGGTACTGTAATTCCCGTCATAGACTTCAATCTCTACGCCATTGTCGAGGCGTGTCACAGATAAACTATTCAATATGTACCACCAATTACGATTTGGTATGCCGGGTATGCAATCGTCTGCACCGAAGTTGAGCACAACATCATGCGAATTCACTTCATGGCATAGACATACAAACTCAAGATCGCCCGTACCTTCATACTGAGGAATTTCAGGCTCTGGCCATGGTTCAATCGAATGCTTGCGATAATGAATGGATTTGGCTTTATCCCAAGGAATTTCGTCCTGTGTGATCAGCTCCAGCCCTTTGTCCCAGTCAAAGCTAAAGCGCTTTTCAAACACATGCGCGACGTCATGTGAAAATGAGATGTTGCGGCGTTTACGGATCATCTCTTGATGAGTCAATTCATAATTCAATCGAAGCTTGATCGATTCATCGAAATACAAATCACGCGCAATTCGAATCTTCAGGTTTTCTTGCCAGCGCACACTTTGGTTTCGACTGAGCTTCGCGCCCTGGTCAAATGCCGCATAGATGGATTCAGATAAAGTCCTTCCACGCTGAAAGCCAATGTCATTGCCATGGTTCACCACCAATCCACGATCGTAAAAAAAGGTGTCATTTGACACCCTGGGTACTGGTTTCGCCCATGGTATTTCCGTTGATCCAAGCTGAGTGATTGCACGCTCAAAGACAGCACTGAATCGCAGCTCAACACCTAGCTGATGGTTGATATCAAACAAGGCTTCGAAGGCTGGGTTGAATGATGTGTTGATCTCTGCATCAAGGGAGCAATACGCATTAATCCCTACCACGTGCAGCTCAGGGATAAATCCTGTATTGATGGTTGCTTCTAGTTGTGCTTTTTGCCCTGATACCGCTTTTAACTCTGCGCGGAATGAAACATTGAACTCAGCTTCCAGTGCATTAAAATCAAAACTCTGCGCCTGAAACAAAGCCAAAAATGAGGTATTAATAGTTGCTTCAAGTGCAGCTAAGTTCTGCTCATCAGCACCAAAATTAAGATCGGCAGAGCCCGTTACAATGTCTTTAAAATTGAGATTTACATAATGTGCATCAGGTGGAATATAGTTCGACACATGTCCACCTCTTTTATGTAGATGGTTTGAGGATCAATGAGTTCATCATCAAGGTGCTGCCTAAAACCAATTCAGGATTGGCCAGTTCTATATCCGTACCCACGCTAAAGTCTGCAACAGCTTCACCTGCACCATTGAGTAAGCGGGCCCATGTTGCGATGCCATCTTTAGTCACTACTGCTGCATCGGTTTGATTGAGCTCCATTCGGTCAGCATGCATCGTCTTTATGCATGGCTTTGGTAAAGTCAGGATCACCAGTTTTGCAGCATTATTGGCAGCCACTGACACCGAGGCGGGTTTCGTATCATCATAAAAAACAAAGGAAGCATTTGAGCTTCCTTGATCGAGGTAGGTGGCTAGTGCTTGAAGTTGCGCAAGACTGGCTTTGAGTGAAGGTTGAATCATTTCGGCACCACATTGTCTTGAATGACTGCGTTGTATTGCTGATTTTGATCTAAGGCCACAATAAAAGTTTTTAGGTTTGTGTTAAGACCTAAGAATTGATATTGACCATTAATATCAGGTTTTTGAACAGCAATAGGTTGTAGGTTTGCTTTGTTGTAGAGCACTACCAGCGCATTTTGATATTTCTCACCAAGTCTTCTTGTTGATCCTTTGATTTTTGCAATGACAGGACCTATTTCTACAATCTGAATTAAGTTTGACGATGGCATTGTTTTTCGCGGACATGGTTTCACTCAAGCTCCCCCATATAAAAATAAAAACCACATGTATTTGCACTCTGATTATTGGTCGCTTGCCGAACATTATCTTTCACATACATAGATGTATCTGATATCTCAATTGTGGTATGGCTAGAACCAATTGATTTCCCCATGTACTTTATATGTTTCAACCCCCCCCTAAGATACTTATCAGAATCAAATAATGGTATGTCTAGTGCTGGTGTATTCGTACTCATATAGGGTGCGGAGTAACCTGAGAAGTTATCAGGAAGCAAACCTGATGCTATAACATGGGACTTGTTAAATAGACTAATTTTGCTCAAAAAAAAGTTTACCCCAACTCCCCCTACTGTTAGCGGACATCCTCCGCTAACAGTATTGAACTGGCGTGATGTACCAGCAATAGTCTGATCTAAATAAGACATCAAAAACCAAGAACTGGTCTCCCCGATTGTGTTTTCAAAAAGCCCACAACCCATTAGCTGTTTTTGAACCTGATTTAGCGCAGCAGGGAGTAAGTAAAAAGCATCTGCATCACCACAAAGCGTGAAGTTACGTCCTGTTAGTACTGGTGAAGTTACGTCCGTGAAATAATCGTTTGTACCGCCTCTTGCCGCGTAATACCATCTTGACCAACCGCGAATCACATTACTACCAGTACCTATAATTTTCCAGTTTTTAGCAGGATCGCTCGGATCAAATGGAATTTGTCGAACTTCAGGATTATTAAAATCATCAATGTGATCTATATGCTCAAGCAATCCAACGATTGCATATTTCGCATAACTTTGATCATAAATGCCACTCGAACCATCAGGGCTTGCTAGGCTCTCGTCGACTCGAATAAAAGGATGTTGAGCTGTAGGATTTTTAGCACGATAGACTCGCTTAACATCATTAGCATCTCTAAAAATAATGTCATAACCAAGTGAAGCTAACTTCCCAGTGCCCATTGTAGTAATTGAGCGCTCAGTAATATCTAATGCTGGCTTTAAAATGAGCTGTGTTGTATTGGGCACACCTTTAATTCGATACTTCTGATTGAGTGAATTAGGAGCGAAACCAGATAACTCCACCACCTGAAACAGCATTGCGTTATGTGCTGCAAACAAAGTGATAGAAACATCGCCTTGTGCATCAATGCTTGCAGCGGTGATCTGAGTAAAATCAATACCAGTGACTAAGGCCTTATCGAGTAATCGAATTAAATCCCCCCAGTTATTTCCAAGAACTAAACCATTTAAGTGGCTAAAATATTGAACATCTACATCTGTTGCCATTTTTATATACCCATAAAAAAGACCGCCGAAGCGGTCATATTTGAATTAAAGCTTACGCAACCCGGTCAATGTCACCGCGTAGCATGATTTGGAATGAGTCAGACAATACCGTAGGTTCTGATTGCTTAACGGTACGAATTACCCAGATCGGATGATTGGCTGCGATGGTGTTAAAACGCAGTACGTTGCCACTTGCCCAACCATTTCCCCAACCTTCCTTTCTGATGGTGAAATAAGGCGCATTGGTGATGGGGTTGATTGGGGAGCAGTCTTCAGTCGTGACTCCTGTAGCAATCTGGCCAGAAGTTTCACCAATAATTCGGAAAGAGGTATTGCCTGTAAAAACTAATGCCCAGCGCTCCTGAATATTGCCCTGATTAGTAACGGCAAATGGATACAGAGTGTCATTGTAGTTGGCCGAGATGGCAGCACCCACCGCCTCATCTTTCCAAAGATTGTCCCATGTTGACTGTACAAACTTCCGTGTATAGCGTGCTCGCATATCACCAATCACCAGTGCTGAGCCGACGATGGTATGCGCTGGATCATAGTTGTGCGTCAGAGGCTTGGTGAAAGTCACTTGACCATTGATTTTGACATCACGAACTAAACCCATATCTTGATAGCGATACTTGGCTATAAGGGGTCCTGTGAGATTACCCAAGGCAAAATCACCATTTAAAGTCACTTTGCCGTAGTCATAGTCCACTGTGTACATATCAAATGGAATTTTAATGCCATCGGCATCTTCAAGTTCACACCAGGAGATCCGCGCATCATTCAATGGGTAGGTTTGGCCAGCAATATAATCAGGTAATTCCTGCGACTTACTTGCACTCACAATCCCAATCTCACCCGAACGGAAAATCGGTACCCGACCATCAATCGGTAGACGCACCGCAGATAATCCCAGCAACTCAGCATCAATCGGAATATAGCTATAACCCACTGCACTGTATTTAATGGTTTCAGGCAAGACCATAATCGGCTTGTGAATCCACTGCTTGCCATCCTTGCTATATTCCAGCTCAGCTACATACCAATCCTGCGCCATAATTTCAGCACGGTTAGCAGAAGTCACTTCAATCTTTTGCCGGAAAACAAACTGGCCATAGCCTTGGTCAAAGTTAAAGAAACCATCGCACTCTGCAGTATCAATAGTACCCGAGCCATCAGGGGTGATATTCAACACACCACCTTCCACCTTAGTTGCTGATAAGGTTAAGGACTGTGCCCGAATTGGAATCATTGGTGCACGGAATGACACTTGGTTGGTTTTTACACTTTCAAGTTGCGTCACCAAGGTTTCTAAAGTCGGATTATTTGCCCCACCTACATCCCAAGCTGATAGTTCTACGACTCCATTTCCATAACGGATCTGGCCCGCCACCGTTCCAGCACCTGTGGTCACCGATGGATTACGGTAAAGCGATCCAAGTTTATCGACATAGGTTGAATCAGCCAGTGTAAAGCGAACCGAACCTGCAAGAATCTGCTCAGCAAAACCTTCGGTTAAATCCGTTTTTAGCACAGAACCAATCACTGTATCCGACCAGGATTGAGCCGCAGAACTATCTCGATACGAGACACTCACCGTCACCGCAGTCGCCACTTCATTCAGGCTTGGAATATGGGTCTCACTGGTATTTTCATACTTAATGGTCATTCCCAGCATACCTGCAGCAATCGCTTCTTGAGAGGTATTATATTTGCCATAAAACGGCTGCATAATTTTCTCGCGCTCAATCGCTTCAAGTGATGTGCTTGGGGTGATACTCATGGTCCGAGATGAATAGTTGATGGTGCCTTGTTGCTGACCTGCACCATTGATTAAACGCCCTGTATTAGCATCAATCGGCATATCACGTAGTTCAACCTCACCCAAGTAATTCATATACTTGACCGGTACACGGACTTTCACAGACTTAGGAATCAACGCAGCAGATCCATTGTCCAATTCAATTGAGATCGT
Source organism: Acinetobacter sp. (assembly GCA_036660195.1). Taxonomy (GTDB): domain Bacteria; phylum Pseudomonadota; class Gammaproteobacteria; order Pseudomonadales; family Moraxellaceae; genus Acinetobacter. The sequence goes on along the minus strand of JAVXBC010000069.1, from coordinate 7,932 downwards.
GCCGCTGGTCGGTACCGCAGTCACTTGAATTGAAGACTTAGTACCTTTTTGACCTGATACATTAAATGTGGTACCACCATTGGGTAATAAGGTCGGCATCAGCTTGGCGATACCATCCGCATAATCAATAGTACCTGTGGCATCACCTGTAAATTGCCCTTGGCCATTATCGGTTGCAGTCTTGGTGACCCCATTCAATAACCAGTCAACGGTTAATGTACCTGCCACAATCGAGTCGTTTACAGGGATTTCGACATAGGCTTTATTGATGGTTAATCCTGAACGCTCCTGAGCCGTGATCATATTGCTCCACGTCATCAGGATTGCACTGCCGACATCTGCGAGTTCACCCGTGGTAAGTGCCATGGTACCTGTATCGTAATCAATACTACCTGAGCCAAAGGATGAGTCAGCCCCACGTAATTGCCCTGCACCATTGTCTCGAAGCGTATAGACCTGATTCTGCACCAAGTACGACACTTGCAAACTACCTGGCGATGGCAACGGGACCAAGTTACGTAACCAGTTAAAACCGATGTTCTCCTGATTAACATAGATCAGCTCGGATTCAACTGGTGCTGTTACGGCTGCTGCAGGCATAAAGTTAATTGTTAAATTGGTAGTTCCCGTCCCCGCGCTTGCATTCCACGCAATCGAACCGTTTTGATAGTTGATGGTGCCAATGGATGTACCAGCGGCATTTTTAAGTTCACCGCCGACGTCGGTAATCGCTGAACCAAATAAAGTGAACTCTACTGATTTCGGCATGACCGATGAGCCGAGATACAGGCTCGACAGAGTATTAATGGCGACATTGTTAAAAGTCTTGGACAGAACCCCATCTTTAGCTTTAACAAACGCCACAGAGTCACCTGCAGCATTGATATTTACCATCGGGGTTTCAGTCTGGGCTGAGGGAACCAACTGCGTATAGACATCCTCCGCAACCACCGAATAATCACCGACTTGTGCAGCTTCTTTGAGATTGGCACTGGAGTAATACTTACCCGTATCCGCCACAATGGTGTCACGGATGATGGTGGTACTCTTTTCCCCGCTATACCATTGCTTCGCTGACAGGCCGACAAAATCGGCTTTTAATGCATCACTCAGGCCATAAGTGGCGATCTTATATTCCACCTGTTTGCCATCGACCATCACAAAGGCGGTTCGTGTCGACACCTCAGTGATCCGCAGGAATTGCTCAATCTCTAAGGCTTTACCCTCATTTGAGATCAATACAATCGATTTGCCGATCGATGACTCTGCCTCCTGCGGGAACATGGCCACTTGTAGGGACTTCATGCCTTTCCAATGCGTGTCCAACGGTGTGCCAGCAATCTGTGCGCCTTTGGCATTATAGTTTTCAATACGGTTCTGTGCTTCTTTACGCTCGTCCGTCCAGCTATCGGTACTGAATAACACGGCGGAGACATTCGGATCTTGTGCATTCTGAGAGATGAATACTGTCGCCCCCATCAATGCATCTGTATCCGCTGTATCCACTGCAGCATAGATCTTTTGGATAGAAGTACGACCCGTAGTGCGGTCCATCTCAGAAATATCATTGAACAGGTTATTACTTTGACCGTCGACAATTTCACGGCCTGAGTATTTACCCCCACCATCTTCAGCATCTGTACGAATGCGTTCTGACTCAAGGAGCTTTAAATTATGTGTTTCAATTGTCATCGCTTACCTCAATGAATCGCATGGTGACGTTAAAATAAGTATCAAGTGATGTTGCTGGAGTACCTTTAACTGCAGAGCTTTCCAGCGCACCGTCCTTATGATTCCAAATCACATTGAACTCACGCTGGTCATGTGGCCACTCAAACTGAAGCGTGAATTGCTCCTGCAAGTTCTGCCATAAACGAAGCGTATTCAGGTCGATCAGCTTGATCCAACCTTTAGTTTTATTGGCTGGCTGCAATGTGATGGGTCGACCTGCTTGCTTGCGCCCCTCTTGAATAATCAAAGCACCACTAATGGCATACTCCTGGTTTTGCTCGATCTCGGACCAGTTTTCATCAGACCAAAAAAAACCATCCTCAATTTGGATGGTTTCTCCGGTCGACTTTCGTGTTAATCGCATTACGATCTTCCTTTAATTGTTTCAAGCTCACGCATCATTTCTTCAAGTGCATCCGCTTGATCGGGTGCCGCTGATACTGTCGCTGTCTGCCCTGTTCCCATATCAATTTTGATTTCCACACTTTGCTTGGTCTCCATACCTTCAATCGGTTGAATATCAAGACTAGTCGCGATAAGTGGAGCATCAGGCACGGCGGAAATTTGCTGAGTTGAATCACTACCATTCGACATCAATGAAGAATTACCACCACCTGAACCACGTCCTTGTGATTTCGCATTCAACTCATCAGTACGTGCTTTCATTTTTGCTTTGAAATCATCCCAATGGTCATTGGTAGCCTTTTGCTCAGCACTGATATCAGGTTGCTCACGTGAAGTCACTTGGCCGACTTGACTCACAGTACGCTGAGTCTCGATTGCTGCTTGCTGGATCTCACCCAGTTTTGTAACGGTGGCTTTACCTGTGTCGTCTAGTTGGACCTCAAGCCCCAAATAAGCTGCCTTGGCATTCGCAGCAGCAATGACTTGGGCATCGCCCGAGGCATAAGCTAAACGAATGGTTTCCTCATATGCTTGTTGCAGACCATCTTGAGTAGCCACACCACTTTTTAAAATGGTATTGAAGTCATTCAAAGCGAGATCTGCCGCAAGTTTAAGTTGCTCTTTGGTTTTAATCCCTAACCGCTCAAAGGCAGCCTCTACGGGTGTCAGACTATCGGGAATTTCTTGCACGGCGCGTTTTACAGCCTGCATTCCCATCTCAACTTGTGATGTTGATAATTTTCCTTGTTCACCAAACGATTGAAGCCTGGCTTTAGCAGCCTCTATCTCCACTTCAGACTTTGCTGATGCTAACCATTTCTCCCACCCCATATACAGTGCATTAGCAGCTTGCTCACCTTTTAAGCCCAGCTCATCAAGGCCATTAGCGTAATTGGTCAAGTGATTTTGGTTAGAAGCAAATTTTTCAGAAACACGGTTGAGGGCAATATCAAGATCAACACCCAAAGCCTCAGCACCTTTACGTGCTTGTACGAGTGCTTTACCAGTGTTATTCGCACTATCAGCGGCTTGGTTGAACGCTTGTACTGAAACTTTTCCAGTTTGATCCATGGTAACCATATAGCCTTTTGCTATTAGATCAGCCTGCATCACACCATCCATGACACCTTTATTCGCAGCAATAGCAGCTTCTGCATAAGCCGTAATAGCCCTTAACTTTTCATCTTCGGTGACTTTCTTGCCATTCAACTCGGTCTGCTGATTAGCAAGCATTTGATCCAAGGTTGCTTTAGATTGAGCCAGACTTTCTGCATTTTTCTGATCTTGGGTTTTACCGATCTCATCAAGAGCTTGCACACCTTTGGATTTAAACTCTAAAGCACCATCTGAAGCTTTCTTGTAATACTCCTGAGCTTTTGTTGCCATTGCGTCCATATCAGCAATGGCTTGCTGCTTAACATCGCCCCATGTGAATTTTGAAACTAACTGCACCCAAGCAGCCGCTAAATCATAAATAATTCCAACGAAAAGATTTGCAGCAATTTGAATTCCTTTAAATCCATCACTAACAAAACCAATGGCAACATTAAAAGCTTGTAGTACCTTGGTAAAGCCATTCGTTTTAGAACTTGACTCATCGATTCCGTTATTGAAATCATATAAGCCGCTTAGTACATCATTTAGGATTTCGAGAGTGATGACAAAAGCCTCACCCAAGGTTTCACCTAGTGTTTTGATTGCTTCATAAATACTGGTTAGGGCAGTTTTTAAGGCAATAATCGTAGTTGTATCAATTCTCTTAAATTGGTCACCAACCCAAATAAATCCTTTCCCAATATCATTTAATAAGCTTTCAACAACATCCATGTTGGATGCAATAGTAACCAGCCAATCAGCGACGGTTGCACTCGCGCCATTAGACTGATCCATTTTACCAATCAGAATCTCCCAACTGGTTGAGATACGCTGTAATGCATTCCCAATAGTTGTTGGGAATTGATCAAAGGTTTGTTGAACTGCATCCTTCTGACTCAATAGGGCCTTATAGACACGCTCTGCACCAAGCTCCCCATTGTCAGCCATATTCTTAAGTTCACCTGTGGTGACACCCAAACCCTTGGCTAACGCTTCTGCAACCCCAAAACCATTTTCCATCATGGAATTGTATTCTTCACCTCGAAGCGTACCTTGCTGCATGCTCTGGATGAATTGCTGTGTAAATGCCTCGCTAGCTTGTGCAGATACTCCACTAATTTGAATTGCTTGATTGATAGTCTTGGTTAAATCAAGGGAACTCTGCTGGGCCATTCCCAAGTCTTTGCCAACAGCGTTCAATCTCGTGAATAAATCACCTGTTGCACTCAAGCTTGAGTTTGTCATCAAGGCAACTTGGTGTACGCCAGCCATTGCAGACCTAAAGTCACCACCATCCTTAGTCGCAATATTGATTCTTGCAGAAAGATTGGTGTAGGAGTCTGATACTTGGCTTAATTCACGTATTCCAACCCCAACACCTAGCGTAGCCATAGCTCCAGCAAGAGCATTTACAGCAAACTTTGCACCACTCAATCCTTTCTGTGCGGTTTGTGCTGCGGTATCTGTATTCTTTAAAGAATTATTTGCCTTACCTACTTCAGTATGAAAATCAATAAATGCACTTTCAGCTTGTTGAACCTCACTCTCAAGTTGATCTACTTCTTTTTGAGCAATCTCAATATCTGCAGGAGTAGCTTTTGTTTTTGAAAAGGCCTCAAGTCTAATCTTTGCCTTTTCTAAATCTGATTTTAAGAATGCCAAAGCTTTTACAGACTTATTACCAAAATCAGTAAAGTTACTTGCAGCACTTTTAGCGTTATCGCCAGCATCACGAATAATCTGGGTTGCACCGCTTAAAGACTTTGTAAGGCCTTCTGCTAACTCTTTGCTTTTCTCTGGGACAATACTCCCAAGAGCTTTAGTTGTATCCGTACTTGTCTGCTTCAGTTGATCCGCTTCAGTCTTAATCGTTTCAAAAACTTTTTTAGTTACACTCTCAGATTGCTTAGCAGCGGTGACAAGCCCTTTGCTATCACCGTCCATGATGAGTTTAAAAGTTAGATTTTTTGACATAAAGACCTCAAATTTTAGGTATAAAAAAACCGACCTCGTTTTGGATCGGTTAAAATAATTTCCAGTATATTTCTATCAAAATAAAAACCACCGCTAACGGTGGTTGATGGCTTCTACTTTTAAATTAGATCTGATAGGGATCTACATCACATTCTTTAATCGACTTTGCTAGTACCAACAAGTTGATCTACCAACTCATCAATCTTAGTATCTGTGCTACGCCATTTATTTAATGCCATTCCACCTTTGCCCTTTAATGCAAATTCGGCTTCCGAAACAATACGACCATCCTTAAGTAAGGTGAATTTGGCATAACTCATGTAAGTAACAAAATCCCAAGAACGTAGTGCGGTATAGTTCATAGTCGTTTCACATAACTCAGGCTTTGAGTTTTCGGGATAGACACGGGCATCAATGTTATAGCGAGCAAAACTTCTCACAACAGATTGATCAAATCCTGAAATTGTTACTTTTGGATTATTAATTACACAAATTTGCTTTACTGCTTTAGGTTGGAAACCATCACTGTTGTTTACTTTAATTGATGTACAGCCTGTAATTGCTAAAACTAAAGAACCAAGTATTAATAATTTTTTCATGAAAACCCCACTTAATTTGGGGGATAAGATACTAATTTTCCAAATATAAATAAACCTCCCTTAGGAGGTTTTATCTGCAAGCACCTAAAATAAAAGAACCACTCTAAAGAGTGGTTCTTTTTTACAGAGCGGGAAGCTGACCTAAACAATAAATAACCAACATTAAGACAATTACTGATGATGATGTTACAAGTACTTCTACTGCATTCATTACTCAGTTCCTATTTTTATTGTTCTTTTTTTATACAACTAATATTGTAAAATATCAATGAACTTAACCAATGGAGAAATACAAAAAAATATTAATAATCTAGATTAATGCATAACCTTACTTGCCACATTGAGAACAAACCCAACGATTCGCTACTGCTGAAGCAGGTTTGGCAATCATATGCCATAGAAGCATTAATACCCAGATAATTAACCAAATCCCTCCGGTAAATATTGTTAAAACCAGATGCATCAACCAACTCATTTCTTTGATATTTTTTTGATGCAGAGTTTGCTTTCCGCAAGACTTACAAAACATCATCTGTTGCGCTACTTTTGTTGCCATCCTACGGTCTCCCTCAACGACGTTCCCAAGTAATTTTAGATACGCGACCTTCACGAACAGTTACGGTATAAATCTCGTTTCCAACTTCATAAATGTAATCTGTCACTGAGATCGTAGTATTGTTGCCAGTATCAACTGTATAAGATTGTTGGTGAATAGGCTTTCCTGCTTTAATTACCAATGAGCCAACCGAATCGCCAACTTGAACAATATCACCGCCTACACGGAAACTGCGAGTTTCAGCAGCCATGACCGAAAATGATGTGACTAATAACAAGCCAGCAAGTAATTTTTTCATTATTTATCCAAGTTTATAAAGCATTTGGAGATAATAACGTGCTCAAATTCACATCACAATGTGAAAGTTACTGTTCTTTCTCAAGACTCTTAATGAATTCATTGAACTTCTTATTGATTGCGTGCTGGGCCCTGGTTGCGATCGCTAAATTACGCATTTTAATGCGCTCAGCCTTTTGAGCTGCTTTAAGGTAGTGTCGGAATGAACCATAGCTCAATTGCATGATGCTTTCATGTGAGTGGCCATTGGATGCGAGAAGCTGAAATATATCAAACCAACTACTCTTTTTACGTGGATCTACATCGTCCCGGTGTTTAGGTTTCGGCTCGGTAAAGAATGCATCATTCACTTTGATCACGGCATCCAACAACAAGATATTGAGTTCACCCTCTTTCTTGAATAGATCGATGACCTGTTCAATGCTGTGTTGCAAACAATGGGCTATCAATTGCGTCGATTCAAACGAATGAGCATCAAAAATCATTTGTGTGGTTCCATCTGGATGATTATTCAAAAAGTCTTTAATGACCTGCGCTGCACCCGACCACTCATCAAAGTTATGCATCTGCAGCTGGTGCACCGATAGCTCACCAACTTTGACAGGTCGATTTGAGGCAATAAAAAAATCATTCATGATAGGTGCTCAATTTAAATTCTAGACTTAAAAAAACCACCCTTAGGTGGTTTTATATTAATTAATCAACCATGCAATACCTAAAAATATAAGTAACATTGTTATCCATGTAGCCACCCATGTAGATCTCGGGTAGTCTGTCATTTTTATTGAATAATTTTTATTTTTCCCGTGTTGCTTGTAAAAGGTATGCGACAACCCCGTTCTCGGAGCACTAATAGTTGTTCTAGTACCCCTTTTCCCGACATTTACACGTGCCCCTTTACCACCGATAGAAACACTATTGAGTCCTTTTTTCCCCACATTCAAGCGAACACCTGGGGCAATTTTAAAGCTTTTCCTAAAATTAAAACCCATAACTACCCCTTAGTGGCAATGCCTTTCACCCGTGCTCTTGTCTTTATGGCAGCCATTTTTATCTGTACGACCACCATGAGAATAAGCAGTTGTTGCAAACGCGGCAACCAAAGCAAGAATTATAAATTTTTTCATATTTACCTCATATATATCTAATAAAAGTATTAGTTATATCTAACTTTGTTTATTTTTCAACCATAAAGTTTGAAATCAAATATTATTAATAAATAGGGTCTGTTGACATTTACTGTTCATAATTAACCCTATAAAGGTAGCCATAAAA
>JAVXBC010000068.1:0-14200 GCA_036660195.1 Acinetobacter sp. | reverse complement strand
AAGTTTGGGTCAGCCAACCAACTTGGGATAACCATGTTGCCATTTTTAATGGCGCGGGTATCAAGAGCAACTTCTATCCATACTTCGATGCAGAAACACGTGGTGTAGATTTTGATGGAATGTTGTCGACATTAAAAACTTTGCCAGAGCAAAGCATCGTGTTGCTGCACCCTTGCTGCCACAACCCGACAGGTGCAGATCTCAATCCTGCACAATGGGATCAAGTGATTATTGTATTAAAAGAGCGTAACCTAATTCCATTCCTCGACATCGCGTATCAAGGTTTCGGCGACGGTATGCAGCAAGATGCCTATGCAATTCGCGCTTTAGACCAAGCAGGTCTGAACTTCATTGTTAGCAACTCTTTCTCTAAAATTTTCTCGCTGTACGGTGAGCGTGTCGGTGGTTTGACCTTTGTCTGTGATGATGCAGCCGCCGCACAATGTACTTTTGGTCAGCTGAAAGCCACAGTACGTCGCAACTACTCGAGCCCACCGACAACTGGTGCATGGTTAGTTGAGCAAGTATTAAATGACGCTGATTTAAACCAACAATGGCAAGACGAAGTCCAACAGATGCGTGATCGTATTCTTAAAATGCGCAGCATCTTAAAAGATGAATTGACTAAAGCCTTGCCTGATCGTGACTTTAGCTACTTGGTCAATCAAAAAGGCATGTTCAGCTACACAGGCTTAACAGGCGAACAAGTCGATACCTTGCGCGAAGATTATGCTATCTACTTAGTACGCAGCGGTCGTATCTGTGTTGCGGGTTTAAATATGAATAATATTTACAAAGTGGCAAACGCAGTCGCAGAAGTTCTAGCAAAATCCGCTTAACTCAAAACTGATTTCCACCCTAAAAAGGTTGTTTCACGTGAAACAACCTTTTTTATTGCGCCTAAATCATGACATGTACTGAATGATTAAATCTGTATCTATCAATGTTCAATCCAACCGAGTCTTTGTATACTGCTCAACATTGATCAACAACAGCACAATTCAATATGACTCAACTGACTTGCTTTAAAGCCTATGATATTCGCGGTAAATTGGGCACAGAACTCAATGAAGAAATCGCCTATAAAATTGGTCGTGCTTATGGACAAATCTATCAACCTAAAAAAGTTGTGATTGGTTGTGATATCCGATTAACAAGTGAAGGTTTAAAACAAGCCACCATTCGCGGTTTAAATGATGCAGGTGTGAATGTCTTAGATTTGGGCATGACAGGCACGGAAGAAGTCTATTTCGGCGCGTTCCATCTCGATGTGCAAGGCGGTATTGAAGTCACGGCAAGTCATAATCCTATGGACTATAACGGGATGAAATTGGTGCGTGAAAATGCACGTCCGATTAGTGCCGATACTGGGTTAAAAGAAATCCAAGCACTGGCTGAATCTAGTCAATTTGCAGAAGTTACCGCTAAAGGGTCAACACAAAGCTATAACATTTTGCCTGAGTTTGTTGATCACTTACTCACCTATATTGATCCACAAAAGATTAAACCCTTAAAACTGGTGGTCAATGCAGGCAATGGTGCGGCTGGTCATGTGATTGATGCGATTGAACAAAAATTCCAACAGCTCAATATTCCTGTAGAGTTTATTAAAATTCATCACGAAGCTGATGGCACTTTCCCCAACGGTATTCCCAACCCAATCCTAATCGAAAACCGTGATAGTACCCGTGATGCAGTGCTTAAATACAACGCAGATATGGGCATTGCTTGGGATGGCGACTTTGATCGCTGTTTCTTATTTGATGAAAAAGGTCAGTTCATTGAAGGCTACTACATCGTAGGCTTATTGGCACAAGCGTTCTTGATCAAGCAATCTGGCGAAAAAATCGTACATGATCCACGCCTTGTATGGAACACCTTTGATATTGTCGATCAATATCAAGGCATCGCAGTACAATCAAAATCTGGACATGCCTTTATTAAAGATGTCATGCGCGAACATAATGCAGTTTACGGCGGCGAGATGAGCGCGCATCATTATTTCCGCGATTTCGCCTACTGTGATAGCGGCATGATTCCGTGGTTGCTGACCATTACGTTGCTCTCTGAAACGGGTCAAACCCTTTCAAGTCTCGTTGAAAACATGATTGCCAAATTCCCTTGCAGCGGTGAAATCAACTTTAAGGTGGCAGACACCCAAGCCACTGTACAAAAAATCTTTGACCATTATGCAGACCAAAACCCACAAATTGATCGTACCGATGGTGTCAGTCTTGATTTTGGTGCATGGCGTTTAAATGTACGTGCTTCAAACACTGAACCATTATTGCGTTTAAATATTGAAAGCCGCGCTGATCAAAATCCGCAACCAATGCAGCACTATGTGGACGAGTTGACCGCTTTAATTCAAGGCTAATCAATCACACAATAAAAAAGGAGCGATCAGCGCTCCTTCATATTGTTTGCATGTAGGTCAATCTTCAATTTCATCAACCAATAATGCCATCGTTCGTACTGTCGTCTCGCTCGCTCAGAATATGAGGTTAGAGGCGATCGCTGAAAGCGTAGAAATTGAAGAACAATGTCAGTCCCTGCAAAATATCGGTTGTTTTAGTATCTAAGGATATGGGCTTCGTCGTCCATTGCGTATGGATGATTTTAATGAATTTATATGCAAGAGAGTGACGCATACTTGTTGCGAAGGTGATGCGGCATTATAGAAAGCTGAATAGTTCAAGATCTAGTATTTATACGAATTAAAGAGTAGTCTAAACTAGAAATGATCGATTTTTTCGTGCGTCAGAGGGGCAAGTATCCTACTGATTTTGTTGTGATAATCCAATATAAAAATAACAATCATGGCATGGGTTTGAGAAAGGATTGAATATATGCAGCCATCGGATGGACAAAATACAGGTCGGTTTCACTTGATGAGTCAAGATCTGAACCGAGATTTTCGTCTGCATCGCTTATTGTATGCGCTCAGTTTGATGCTCATCATCATCGCCGTTCCATGGGCTATCTATAATATTCTCAATGAACAGTGGGTACCGTTAGTCGTCAAGATTGTTCTGATTACTACGGGTGCAGTGTCTATTTTTCTGGCGCGCAAGGGCAAAATAATCACAACATTCATTGTCCTTAGCACAATGATGTTTATCATCACGTGTATGTTAAGCATCATCATGTATGCCCCCACTCTGGGCACGCCGAGGACGGTAGAGATTTTCTTTTTATTGACCGGAATTTGCTGCTTTATTGGGTTTAAAGACGAACATTATGTGTTGTCCCATGGCTTCCCACTGATTTGTTTCATCGCGTTTGGTTTTTTTTCCACCACTAATTGGGGAATACAAACAGCTTATGCGTTGAGTCCTGATGAGCGGCACTTCGGTGCTTGGCTACATACCATCGTTGGACTGAGTCTTACCTATGTTCTCTTTCACTTGATGCAGTCTAATGCAAGACAATCAAATGCCAAGGAGAACGAACTCCGAAAAGCGCTATCTCGCAATCAATTTACGCTTTTTTATCAACCGCAAGCGGATGAAAATGGTCAAGTGATTGGTGCAGAAGCCTTAATTCGATGGCAACATCCATCGCTCGGGTTAATTCCTCCAGATGAATTTATCCCTCTAGCCGAGCAGATCGGCTTTATCCTTCCAATAGGACATTGGGTGCTGGGCACGGCGTGCGCCCAATTAGTGAAGTGGTCGCAAAAATCAGAAACAGCAAAACTGTCTTTATCCATTAATGTCAGTGCACAAGAATTCAAACAAGATAATTATGTGGCACAAGTCTTGTCGGTACTTGAGCGTTCTGGAGCCAAGCCGTCATTACTGAAACTTGAATTGACCGAAAGTATGTTGGTGGATGATGTTGATGACATTATTAGCAAAATGACTGCGCTGAAAGCAGCGGGGGTGCGGATCTCACTCGATGATTTTGGTACGGGCTATTCTTCATTGAGTTACCTCAAAAAATTGCCACTTGATCAAATTAAAGTAGATCAAACTTTTATCCGTGAGATGTTGTCTAGTTCGCAAGATGAAGTCATCGTGCGTACCGTTGTGTCGCTTGCACAAAATATGGAGCTGGAAGTGATTGCAGAAGGCGTAGAAACCGAGGAGCAACGTCAATTTTTACAAAGCATTGGTTGTGTTTCGATGCAGGGCTATTTGCTCAGTCGCCCTTTACGTATCCATGATTTTGATGTGTTTGTGCGGAATAGAGTGATGCCTGTATAAGGTAGTGTTGATGCGGAATTGAAAATACAAAAATCTTGAAGCGTTTTGCAATTTCGATAATGCGACTGCCACAATAAAAGAGTCCCTCTTTATGAAATTAATCTCCGTTGTACTTCAAAATGCTCATCTAAGTTTTGAAATGACTCAGTTATAGCCATTTGGATTCAGCTTTTGCCAGTTCCAACTATCCGCCAACATATCTTCTAAAGAATATTGCGGTGTCCAACCTAACTCCTGTTTTGCTCGAGAAGCATCTGCATAAAAACCAGCTAAATCACCTGCTCGGCGATCCACGAATTCAGTAGGAATTGAAACGCCATTGATTTTTTCAAAGGTTTCTTTAATTTTTAAAACTGAAATTGACCTACCTGTGCCAATATTCCAAGCTCTGCACCCACTACTTTGTAAACGATTCTTCACCGCCAATACATGTGCTTTGGCTAAATCCACCACATGAATAAAGTCCCTTTCACAGGTACCATCTTCGGTTGGATAGTCATTCCCAAAAATGAATAATTTTTCATGACGCCCCACGGCAACCTGAGTGACATAAGGCATTAAATTATTGGGTATTCCTTGCGGATCTTCACCAATACGACCACTTTTATGCGCCCCTACAGGGTTAAAATAGCGCAATAAGGCAATCGACCAGCGCACATCTGCCAGCGACACTTTTTGCAGCAGTTGTTCAGTAATGAGTTTGGTATAACCATAGTTATTATTCGGTAAACTTAGAGTCATATCTTCTTGATAGGGCGAAGCATTCAATTCGCCATACACGGTTGCAGAGGAACTAAATACCAGTGGAAAAACCTTGGCCTTTTCCATAGCTTTAGCCAGTTGCAGGCTGCCTGCAATATTTTGATCAAAATAAGTCAATGGAATCTGCTGACTTTCACCCACTGCTTTTAAACCAGCAAAATGGATGACTGCGCCAATTTGGTGATCCTGAAAAATCTGATCCAACTGATCTTCATTGCGAATGTCTCCACGCACAAAGACCAATTTCTTTTGAGCCAATTCTTGCACACGATTTAAAGATTCTTCTGAGCTATTCGAAAGATTATCAAGCACAATTACTTCATATCCTTCATGAAGTAATTCTAAGCAAGTATGAGAACCAATATAACCCGCACCGCCTGTCACAAGAATTTTAGTCATCAACATTTCCTAATAAGATGTTCAATAACCCTTGTGTGGATGCATCAAAGGACGATAAATCGTCTTGCTCACCATTTAGAATTGGCAAGAGTTGATTGGCGATTTCTTTGCCTTTTTCTACACCCCATTGATCAAACGGATTAATATTCCACAATACCGATTGCACAAAAACTTTGTGTTCATAGGTGGCAATCAACATGCCTAAACTGTAAGGATTTAACTCTTTTAGTAATAAGGTGGAACTTGGCTGATTCCCTACATATTGCTTATACGGCGGTAAATCGTGGATTTCAGTTGCGTCGAGTGCTTGATTGCCAAAAGCCAATAAACGCGATTGGGCTAAACAGTTCGATAAGGCTAAATGATGCTGTTCAACCAATGCCTCTGCATTTTCAGCATAGGTGAATTGATTAGAATTGTAGCGTTTCACTGGCGCAATGAAGTCACAACTGACCAAGTGCGTTCCTTGATGTAACAACTGATAAAATGCATGTTGTGCATTGGGACCCACTTCTCCCCACACAATTGGGCAAGTCGCTAGGGCAACTTTCTCACCATTACGCTGAATAGATTTACCATTTGATTCCATTTCTAACTGCTGTAAATAAGCAGCAAAATATTTCAATCGACCATCATACGGCAGCACAGCATGTGTTTGGATGTCGAGAAAATTATTATTCCATACGCCCAACAACCCCATCAGTACAGGTATATTTTCTGCAAATGGCGCATTTTGAAAATGTTGATCGATGGCATGTGCTCCAGCCAAGAGCTGCTTAAATCCGTCGATTCCGATCATTAATGCGATTGGCAAGCCAATACATGACCATAGCGAATAACGCCCTCCAACCCAATCCCAAAGCAGCAATTGGTGTTCAGGTGCTATGCCCCATTCAGTCATTTTTTCAGGCTTGGTGGATACACCAATAAAATGGTTTTTTACCACCTTATCTTCAGTCCCGAGTGCTTTTTCTAACCACTGCCGTACTGTTTGCGCATTTGACAAGGTATCAATCGTGCCAAAGGACTTTGAGGAAATAATAAATAAGGTGGTTTCAGGGCGGAGTTGATGCAATAAACCCGAAAGCTGGCTGCCATCCATGGTCGATACAAAATGCACATTTAACGGTTTCGCAGTCGCCACTTTGAAATCAGATAATGCATGGGTCACCATCAAAGGGCCTAAGTCCGACCCCCCCACGCCAATATTGACCACATCCTGAATGACTTCACCCGTCGCACCACGATATTGCCCCGCATGAATTTTTCCCACTAATGCATACATACGTTCAAGTTGTGTATGAACTTGTTGATTCAACTGAAAAACCGGCTGCGATTGAGGTTCACGTAATGCCCAGTGCATCGCAGCACGGTGTTCCGTGTAATTAATTGGGGTTTCAGAAAATAGCTGCTGTATCCAAGACGATAGGTCTTGTGACTGCGCTAAATCGACGAGCCCATCCAAGACCAATGGATCAATGCGGTGCTTACTAAAATCTAAAACAATCGCTTCATGCTCGACCGAAAATTTTGCAAAGCGCTCATGGTCTTCAGCAAAAAGCTGATTCAAATGGGTTTGTTTAAATTGTTTTTTTAAATTCGTGAGTTTTTGCAATGCAGTTTGCTTGACTAAAACTGTGATTGGCTCAATCGAATTGTCCATGATTAACGCCCCACACCCATATAAGCAAAACCCTGTGCTTTGACATAACAAGGATCATAAATGTTACGACCATCCAAAATTAAAGGATGTTCCATCCGTTGTGCCAACTGCTTCAAATCAGGGCTCCAATATTGTTTCCATGCAGTCAAAATGCAAAGCCCATGCGACTTTTCAAGCGCTTCATATTGATCTTCGCACAAAACCAAATCTCCACGCTGCCCATAGAGTGCTTTGACTTCCGCTAAAGCTTGTGGATCATGTAATCGCACCGTGACCCCTTGGGCCCATAGCGCAATCAACATCTGATGAATTGGAGATTGTTGAATACTGGAGGTGTTTTCTTTAAAAGATGCCCCCCAAATCGTAATGGTTTTGCCTTTCAAATCACCGTGATAATAATTCCACAATTTTCGGAATAGAATCTCTTTTTGTTGTTCGTTAATTTCCCAAACTTGGGCTAAGAGCTGACTCTTGACCCCTGTATTCGCAACCGTATTTGCCAAAGTCAAAACGTCGTGAGAAAAATTCTCTCCACCAAAGCCTGCACCTGGCGATAAATAAGCAGACCCAATCCGGCTATCTGCGGCCATGCCTTGACGAACTGATGCAATATCAATACCGAGTTTTTCAGCGACGACCGCCAAATCATTCATATAACTAATGCGGGTTGCCAACATGCCTGAAATACTTAATTTAGTAAATTCAGCATCCAAAATCGGCATAAATAAATACTGCTGTGCCAGCGGGAAAAAAGGCCTTAATAATTCTTTAACTTTTGCTTGTACTTCAATTTTCGGACAGCCAACAATCAATTGCTTAGCCTGCGTTAAACTGTGTAAAGCATTCCCTTCTTGAATCGTATCAGGTAAATAAACCCAATCATCTTGCGTTAAAATGTGTTTAAATTTTTCGGTCCCATGCAAGCCGAAGGTTGAGGCATTAATCATTAACTTCGGATGAATGATTGGACGTTGTTGTAATTCATTTAATAATTGAAAAGCTTGTTGCTGCTGGTTCTGGCTAAAGCTATAGAAATAAACATCGATATCTAAAGGAATATCAGCAAAATCAACATAATGTAAAAAGCCTGTTTTCAGTTGCTGATTGAGAAGACGACTGACATTTTCATCATGAAAGGCATATTGAAATGCTGTGGCGCGCTCATCCAGTTGCGCACAGCAATAAACAAAATGCCCAGATTCAGACAATAAAGCAGCCATTACCCCTGCATATAACGTATTGCCAAAAACCGCAACTTTCATAATTATTCGCCCAAAATTACAGGGCTAATTCTTCAATTAAACCCTTGAATGCTTCACCCAAATTTGGATGGTCAATGCCATAGTGTAATACAGCTTTTAAATATCCGATTTTACTTCCGCAATCAAAAGTTTGACCTTTCATCCGATAAGCTTCTACTGTTTGCGACTGTTGCAGCGTTGCGATGGCATCTGTCAACTGAATTTCATTGCCTGCGCCACGTGGTGTATTTGCTAAAAGCGGCATAATTTCAGCAGGCAAGATATATCGCCCTACGACCGACAAATTTGAAGGTGCTGAACCAATCGCTGGTTTTTCAACTATTCCTTGCATGGCAATACTTTCACCTTCACAAGGCAAAGTCGCCACATCAACAATACCATATTGATCGACCAAATGATCAGGCACTGCTTCAACCATAATCTGTGCAGAATTTGATTGATCAAACCGTTGAATCATGAGCGATAAATCATTTTCAATGCATGTATTCTTGACCAAAACATCGGGTAATAATACGGCAAAAGCATCATCGCCGATAATATCTTTAGCACAGAGGACTGCATGACCTAAGCCTAAAGGTTGTGGCTGACGTACGCTGATTACCGTCACGTTGTTCGGTAAAATATCAGTAATTTCTTTGAGTAAATCAAACTTCTTTTTTTGTTCTAACGTTGTTTCAAGCTCAAAATTACGATCAAAATAATTTTCAATTGATGCTTTCGATGAATGTGTCACTAAAATAATTTGTTCAATTCCAGCAGCAACTGCTTCACGTACTACATACTCAATGGCAGGACGATCGACCACGGTCACCATTTCTTTAGGTATGGATTTGCTCGCGGGTAGAAATCGAGTGCCTAAACCTGCGACCGGTAAAATTGCTTTTTTAATCATGATCTACTCTACTAATTTACGCGTACTTCGCCACTACGATGATAACCGTCTACATAATGCTCTAGTTGTGTAAGCGCCCAATTAACATCGTCATCAATAGCGGTCATTTGATTGATTTGACTAAATATCGCCTGAATTTCCTGTAATGGATAATGCTTTTCCAACGAGCGCAAAATACGGGTATGCTCTGTATATTCCGTATTGTCCTGATCAATCAGCAGTTCTTCATAGAGTTTTTCACCTGGGCGCAAACCACTATAGGCAATCTCAATATCGCCTTCAATTGTATTTGGCTCACGAACCTTTAAGCCGCTTAGCGTAATCATTTGACGCGCCAAGTCCTGAATGCGAACAGGCTCGCCCATATCCAGCAAGAACACATCACCACCTGAACCTAATGCACCTGCTTGGATCACTAACTGAGATGCTTCAGGAATCGTCATAAAATAACGGGTTACATCAGGATGAGTCACCGTAATCGGTCCACCTTTTGCAATCTGCTGTCTAAATAATGGAACAACCGAACCAGATGAACCCAGTACATTACCGAAACGGACAATGCTGATCTGTGTCTTTGGTTTGGTTTCGGCAACAGCTTGGCAATACAACTCTGCCATCCGCTTTGATGCACCCATGACATTAGTGGGTCTCACCGCTTTATCTGTTGAAATGAGTACAAAGGTTTCAACACCTTTTTTAACAGCCGCATTTAAACTATTTGCAGTCCCAATCGAGTTATTTTTTAACCCAGCAATTGGGTTACATTCAACCAAAGGGACATGCTTATAGGCAGCCGCATGGTAGACCGTTTGTACGTGATATTGTTCGATGATACGTTCTAATTTTTGTTGATCTTGTACTGTTCCTAAAATTGGGATGATCGCACACGTTGCAGTAAGTCTAAGTTCTTTTTCTACATCATAAAGTGCGAATTCGGTTAATTCATACAAAATCAGCATCTTGGGCTGGTTTTTAATAATTTGTCGGCACAGTTCAGAACCAATCGAACCACCGGCCCCTGTCACCATGACGATTTTATTTTGAATGTTTTTAGCCAATAAATGAGAAATAGGTGGAACAGGATCTCGCCCTAAAAGATCAATAATATCGACTTCACGAATATCAGCCACTCGAATATCACCATCAACCAACTGAGTCAGTCCTGGTAACTCCGTAACTTTGACTCGTGCTGATTCTAACTGTTGAATCATTTCACTCTTTCTAGTTCTTCCTACAGAAGGTAAAGCCAGCAAAATCTCATCTATTTTGTATTTTTTAAGGTAACGTAAAGCTTTATCTCGTGAATAAACTCTTAATCCACCGACAATTTGATCATGTAATGAAGCTTGATCATCAATAAAGAAAACAGGTGTATGATCATCTGAACGATGCAATGCAGCCGCGATCTGCTGTCCCGCATCGCCCGCACCATAAATTGCAACCCGTTTACAGCCAACATGAGTATGCAAAGTGGCTTTCACAATAAAACGAATGAATGCGCGACTACACCATACCCATGCAAACATCATAAAGCCGAACATAAATGGAATCGACATTGGTACATAAGCATGGCTAAATGCATTCAGCCCATAAAGCACCATCATCATACAACATACGGCTATTGCCAATTTGACAATAAAGACCTCATCGAATGTTCGCACAATAAAATGATAAACACCTGTTAGTAGCAAGCTCATTACAGAGAACAACGTAACCAGAATGACCCCATGACTAATCCCAGGTATAACTTCTGCCCCTAAATTGAATAAACGAATCACATAGCATAGCCATAAAATAACAGGGAATGCGAGTACGTCTAAAAACACCAGTAGAGCTTGTTTTGTGACTCTTGGTGCTGATGCAAACTGATAAATAATCTTTTTCACAATAATCTTCTAATTATCCCACTAAGCATGCGCACGTTATACGCATTTCTTTAACAAGCTGAAATGGCTTTTCGTATTAATCACACAACAATAAACGCAAAAAATTAATCAATAAACTTGAATTTTATCGACTACTCTCACTTTATTGATCTAAGGCTCTCTTTATTTTTTCAATTACTTCAACGGTTTTTGCAATATTTCCTTCACTTAAGGTTGGATGCACTAAGAACATAAGGCTTGTTTCACCAAGTTGCTGGGCATTCTTCAACCGTTCTTTCGGTCTCCAAGCAGTATCATCAAAAGCATGCTCTAGATACACTTCAGAACACGAACCACTATAACATGGTACGCCTTCTGCATTGATAAACTGCATAATTCGGTCACGAGACCAATTACTTGGTAATGAATTTATATTGACTTGCACATAACATTTATATTGTGCATGTAGATAGTCATCTGTTGGTCGGTTTACAGTAAAATAAATAGAATGATCAAATGCTTTTAATATTTTATCTGCATTTTCAATTCTTTTCGCCCTCCAGTCTGCCATATAAGTTAATTGGATACGACCAATCACGGCTTGCATTTCCATCATCCGCCAGTTTGTTCCAAAAGAATCATGCAGCCAACGAAACCCTGGTGGATGTTGTTTATTGTAGACACTATCGTAGCTTTTGCCATGATCTTTATAAGACCACATTTTTTTCCACAAGTTTTCATCATTGGTGGTAACCATTCCACCTTCGCCACCCGTGGTCATAATTTTATCTTGGCAGAATGACCAAGCTGCGATATGCCCCATAGAACCAGCTGGTTTACCTTTATATTGTGCGCCATGCGCTTGAGCACAGTCTTCAATCACATAAATGCCTTTTTCTTCAGCAAGTTGCATAATTGGATCCATATCACACATCCAACCAGCTAAATGTACACAAATAATCGCCTTCGTATTTGGGGTAAGTACAGCTTCGATTGTATTTCTAGAAATATTTTGAGAATCCAACTCCACATCAGCAAAGATCGGATTTGCGCCTGCTGTTACAATTGAACTCGCAGAAGCCAAAAATGTGCGTGAAGTCACAATCACATCATCACCCACACCAATCTGAAGAGCTTTGAATGCAACATCAAGCGCAACAGTTCCATTTGCTAAAGCAACAGCATATTGTGTACCAGAAAACGCTGAAAATTCCTTTTCAAACTCACGGCATTCTTGCCCCGTCCAATAATTTACTTTATTTGAAAGCAATATATTTTTAACCGCATCTGCTTCTTTCTCAGTAAAGCTAGGCCATGGTTCAAATGCTGTGTTTAACATACTCACATTCCTTTATATCGCGAATAAAATCTATTTTTTCTCTAAAATTCGTGCAGGATTTCCAACGACTGTTACACCCGCTGGAACACTCTTTGTAACGACTGCCCCCATACCGATCACCGCACCTTTTCCAATAATCAAAGGTTTATCTGGCGTACCTTGTTTGATAACGGCCCCTGCACCAATATAAACATGATCGTCGATATGAATATTGCCATTGCACTTTACCCCAGGTGCAAATGTTACAAAATCACCGATCACACAATCATGCTCGACATAACTGTATAAATTAGCATGAAAACATTTGCCAATTTTAATATTAGAGGTAATCGTGACAAAAGGACTTAATGCAGCCCCTCCACCAATTTCAATATGGTCCATCATCACAGTATTATCAGCTTGTACTGTCCATAATTGAATACCATCCGTATTGAGCTGATTTGCAATTTTTTCACGAATTTGACTATTTGCAATCGCAATTAATACATATTTTTGATGTGAAACTAAACCTTTAAAAGACTGATAGTTTAAGGCAGTATATCCATTTACAGTTCCCTGTTCTTGCAAACTATCATCAATGAAATAAATCTCAGCTGAAATACCTAAACGCTGTAATTGTTGCCGTGCAACAGGCATCAAACTACGACCACAACCAGATGCCCCATAAATTGCATAGATTTGATCACTCATTCATTCAGTTCCGTTTTCGAACCCATAAACTTTGTCATCGTTACTTCACCAGCTTCATTAATATCATCTTTCGCAATTACTTTTTTAACTGTCTTAAGCATAATTTTAAAATCCAACCAAACTGATTGATTTTCAACATACCAAGTATCCAGTTTAAACTTTTCTTCCCAGCTAATCGCATTACGACCATTCACTTGAGCATGTCCTGTCATACCTGGACGTACATCATGGCGTTTGGCTTGCTCTTTATTGTAAAGGGGTAAATATTCCGTAAGTAATGGACGTGGACCCACAACACTCATATCACCTTTAATGACATTCCACAGCTCAGGCATTTCGTCTAAGCTAGTTGAACGCAACATTTTACCAAAGTGAGTTAATCGCTCACTATCAGGTAATGGATTACCTTGTTCATCAAGAGCATCTTTCATGGTGCGAAACTTAACCATTTCAAATGGTTTTCCATGTAACCCTGGACGTACTTGGCGGAATAGGACTGGAGAGCCTAAATTTTTTCTCACTTTATAAGCTACAAAAATATATAAAGGAGACAAAATCACCAATGCAATTGAAGCAATCACAACATCAAGTAAACGTTTAAGCATCTTTCACCCTTTTGAAAATCTCAATAAACTGTTGTGTACCACGACTTAAAGATAAATTTTCGTCATAAAACTGCTTAGCATTTAAACCCAGTTGACGTTGTTCATCTGTAGATAAATGATATATTTCTAAAATTGCCTTTTTTATACTTTCAGTATCTTCAGATAAAGCGATACACCCACATTTTGCCTTTTGAACAATATCTGCGGCGTCACCCGATACAGCCATTAGCAGTGGTTTTCCCATCGCCATATAAGCTTGTGTTTTCGATGGCACAGTAATTTCAAATAGTGGATCTCGTTTTAAATGAACTAACAACACATCCGCATGCTCTAAAACACCACCAACTTCAGACATTGGCACACGTGGAATGAAAACTACATTTTCAATATTTTCATCTAATACTCGTTGCTTTAGACGTTCCGTCTCCGTTCCACCACCAACGAATACGAATTGAATTTTACTCTCTGATCTTAATTCCGTTGAAACATCTAGGATAGTATCCAAAGATTGGGCT
>JAVXBC010000067.1:6097-14376 GCA_036660195.1 Acinetobacter sp. | reverse complement strand
GATCGAACTCCTGACCTCTACAATGCCATTGTAGCGCTCTACCAACTGAGCTATGACCCCAAATCGTGTGAGCGCAATAGTAAAGGGGATTACGCTCACACGTCAATTATCTGATCACATCAAACATCATTATTTTCAGATAATTTGAGAGAATCGTTAAGTTTTTCCCAAACTTTCAATTCTTTTTTACTTGGTGCACCGACAATTTCCAAGGCATGACGTAAACGTGCAAAAGTCAGATCTGGGCCTAATGTCACCATTGATTGCATGACCGGTGTTGAGCTGGTTGAACCTGCAATGGCAATAAAGAACGCGGGCATGAAATCACGCAACTTAATTTCCATTTGAGTCGCCAAGTCCATCAGAGTTTGGCTCACAGTGTCATTATTCCACGTGAACTGGCTTTCTAAACGCCAAATCGCAAACTGCAAACTTTGACGCACTTGTTCTTCGGTCAATTTTTTGCTTTCAAATTGTTCTTTGTTGATCTGTGGCATGTGGTTGAAAAAGAAACCAGCCCAATTCACCGCTTCAGACAATAAGTTGATACGAGGTTGAATTGCCGCAGCAATGACTTCTAAGGTTTTCGTATCATTTTTCCATGTCATTAAACGTGTCAGCAATTCAGTTGGTGTGAGTGCTTTAATCCACTGACCATTGAGCCAGTTGAGTTTTTCGACATCAAATATTGGGCCGCCTAGAGAAACACGTTGCACATCAAAGTTGTCAATCATATCTTGTAAGGTGAACACTTCGCGCTCATCAGGCATTGACCACCCCATACGCCCTAAGTAATTCAACAAGGCTTCAGGTAGTACGCCAATGTCCCGATAATAATTGATCGAAGTTGGATTTTTGCGTTTAGATAATTTTGATTTATCCGGATTGCGCAATAATGGCATGTGGCACAGCGTTGGCATTTCCCAACCGAAATATTGATACAACAATTGATGTTTCGGCGCAGAAGGCAACCATTCTTCACCACGGAGTACGTGGGTAATTTCCATCAAATGATCATCGACCACATTGGCAAGATGATAAGTCGGCAAGCCGTCTGTTTTTAACAATACTTGCATGTCGACTTGAGTCCATGGGATTTCAACCTCACCACGGAGCAGATCATTGATTTTGCAAATACCATCTTCAGGTACTTTCATACGAATCACATGCGGTTCACCCGCGGCAAGACGTTGTTGTACTTCTTCTGCTGATAATTTTAAGCTACGACCATCATATTTCGGTGTTTCACCACGTGCTTGTTGTTCAGATCGCATATGATCAAGTTCTTCAGCTGTGGCAAAGCAATAGAAAGCATGACCTTTTTCAACCAAGTCCAGCGCATATTGCTTATAAATACCCATCCGTTCCGATTGACGATAAGGCGCATGTGGGCCACCGACATCAGGGCCTTCTGACCAATTTAAGCCTAACCAACGTAATGAATCTAAAATCATTTTTTCAGATTCAGGGGTCGAACGTAGTTGATCGGTATCTTCTATCCGAAGAATAAATTCACCGCCATGCTGCTGAGCAAAACATAAATTAAATAAGGCAATATAAGCTGTTCCGACATGCGGAAAACCAGTAGGAGAAGGGGCAATACGCGTACGCACTTTCATAGCAATCGAATTTAAAATAAGAATTGCAGCTATTATAACGAAAAAGCCTAATCACGACATGATTAGGCTTGTTTAAAACATATAAAGGCTGTTTTACGACAATAATTAAGAATTTTGTTGCGGGAAGATGGTTTGCACAAAACGAGTGAAACGCTCATTTTGAGTTGCGAAGAAGCTTTGAGTTGGCGTCGTGCGCATATTATTCAACATCTTAAGTTCATCTGAAGAAGGTAAAGCAGCTGGATTACGCTTTTGTTGATCCAATGCTTTCACAATCAGTGAAGATGATTTTTCTACAGTTTTAAGATTGGTCGTTTCTTTAATTGCAGCAGCGTGCCCAACTTGTACAGAACAGGCTAAAAATAAACTTAAGCTGAGTATTTTTGTCATTTTTAATGCTCGCATTGCTTACATCCCTTTTACGCTTTGGAGTCAACAGGACTCACTAAACACATATAGTATTTATTTAATAATACAATATAAACATAAATCTTAATAAAAAAAGTCAAAATGTGACAATTTTTAAACGCTGGGTACATTTTAATCCAACTTTACAAAAGGATGCAATGCAACACCACGTTAAATTAGCAAGCAAATGTGTAGAAAACGTGGAGTTATGCCATTTTAGTGGATTAAATTTGGATTTTGAAGCTATTTTTGATATATCAAGAAAACTGGAAAGTAATGATTTTATTGATATAACCATATGATTGTAAAATAATTTTAAAGAAATATAGTGTCTTTAAGTAACTAAAATGAGCACGATTAAATGAAAAGCCTAATTACAGCGGCATTATTGACTTTAGGATTTGCAGGGGTAGCACAAGCAGCCACCACTTTTTTAAATGTTTCTTATGACCCAACACGTGAATTTTATCAAGAATACAATCAAGCATTTGGACAATATTGGAAACAACGAACAGGGCAAGATGTCGAATTTAAACAATCACATGGGGGGTCTGGTAAGCAAGCTAGATCAGTTATTGATGGTTTAGAGGCAGACGTGGTGACTTTGGCATTGGCGAATGATATTGATGAAATTGCCAACGCAGGCCTGATTCAAAAAGATTGGCAAAAACAATTTAAAAGTAACTCTGCGCCGTACACGTCCACAGTGGTTTTCCTAGTGCGCAAAGGCAATCCTAAAAACATTCGAGATTGGAACGATTTAACGAAAGATGGTGTTGAAATTATCACACCAAATCCAAAAACAGGTGGCGCGCCACGTTGGATTTATTTGTCAGCTTGGGGTTATGCCTTAAAACAACCTGGCGGGAATGATGCGAAAGCGCGTGAGTTAGTGAAGAAACTCTATCAAAACGTGAAAGTTTTAGATTCAGGCGCACGCGGTTCATTGACGACTTTTGCTGAGCGCGGCATTGGTGATGTGTTGTTGTCTTGGGAAAACGAAGCCTTGTTGGCAACACAAGGTTTAGGCAAAGATAAATATGACATCGTTTATCCGTCTATTTCAATTTTGGCAGAGCCTTCCGTGGCGATTGTCGATAAAAATGTCGATAAAGATGGTAATCGTAATCTAGCACGCGGTTATTTAAACTTTCTTTATTCGCCATTAGGGCAAGAATTGGCGGCTAAACATTATTTCCGTCCACGCAACGCTCAAGCTGCGGCAAAATATGCCAAGCAATTTCCAAAAATTAAATTATTCAGTATTAACGATGTGTTTGGTGGATGGGCAAAAGCGCAGAAAACGCACTTTGTAAATGGGGCGATTTTTGATCAAATTTATGGGCAAAAGCAATAAATACAGTCTTTCTATTTAAGCGATGAAAAAGCAAATCTAGCAACAGGTTTGCTTTTTTTTATTGATGAATCAATAAAAACGGTTTTTTCTATCGGAAGATAAAAATTTTCTACAAAAGTCGTTTGGTGCTAGACAGAAACAAGGTGATAATGTGCAGTTAAATTTTTAGCTGTTGATTCATTTCTTATGTCGCATATTTCTGTCTTACTTCATGAAACCGTAGATGGCGTATTGGCAGGTCGCGACACGGGTATTTATGTCGATGCGACCTTTGGTCGGGGCGGACATACGCAACTGTTATTGTCGAAATTAGATCAAAATGCACGGGTCTATGCGTTTGATAAAGACCCTCAAGCCCTTGAAGTCGCCGCTGAATTAAAACAAAAAGATGCTCGTTTTGAAATTATTCATGCCAGTTTTGCTGATATTCAAGCTGAACTCGCCAACATTGGCATCACCGAAGTGGATGGCATCATGGCGGATTTAGGCGTGTCATCGCCGCAACTTGATCAAGCTGAGCGTGGTTTCAGTTTTATGCAGAATGGCCCTTTAGATATGCGTATGGATAATTCGCAAGGCCCGACTGCAGCTGAATGGCTGTTAAAAATCGAAGAAGAAAAACTCGCCAATATTATTTTCCAATACGGTGAAGAGCGTTATAGCCGTCGGATTGCCAAAGCCATCAAACTCGCAGGTGAAATTACCACCACGGCAGAACTGGCGGAAATCGTAAAAGTTGCCCATCCAAAGTGGGAAAAGCATAAACATGCGGCTACACGTACCTTTCAGGCGATTCGAATCGCCATTAATAAAGAGTTAGAGGATATTGAGATTTTCCTGCCGCAAGCAGTAGAATTGCTGAAACCAACGGGGCAATTGGCGGTGATCAGCTTCCATTCTTTAGAAGACCGACTCATTAAACAATTTATTCAAAAAGAATCCACTTTGGCAGAAGATCATGGTTGGGGAATGCCTCAAGCACAGGTCGATACAAGACGTTTAAAGAAAGTGTCTCGAATTCGCGCCAGTGAAGCGGAAGTAAAAGAAAATCCACGTTCGAGAAGTGCTTGGTTGCGAGTAGCAGAGCGTTTAGAGCAAAAAGGCAAAGCATGAACAATAACAATGATGATGTTTTATCCGATAGCAAAATAGGGCTGAAAAAAGTCGTGGTTTATGCTGTTCTTGTTGCACTGGTTTTTGTGAGTGCCATGATGGTGGTATTTCAAGTGTTTGAATATCGTCACGATTATCGTGACTTGAGTGCCTATATGCGTGAAAAAGATGATTTAAATGCAGAATGGGGACGATTGTTGATCGAACAGCAAACCTTTGGTGCAACGGCACAAATTGGTTCACGAGCCGTCACGCAACTCCGCATGTTTTCACCGCCCGCTGCGCAAACCGTGGTGATTTCTTTACCTATGACAACAAAGCAAGATAAATAAGGCGTGCTGTATGGCAGATAAGCGAAGCAAACCAGTACGAAAAAAACAGCAGTCCATTTCGGAAAGACCGACCCTTGCTTTGGATATGTGGCGATTTTATCTGCTTTGGGGCACGGTGCTGATTTGCTTTGTGGTGTTGATTGCCCGAGCTTTTTATGTGCAAGTGGTGAATAAAGACTTTTTGCAAAATAAAGCCAATGCCAATATTTTACGGACGGAACGCTTAGAAGCCATGCGTGGCGTGATTAGTGATCGTCATGGCGTGCCGCTTGCAATTAGTACACCTGTGATGAAAATTGTGATGGATCCACGAGATTACTGGGATACTAAAAAACAATTTGAAGAACTGACTGCGGAACTGAAAAAAGACCCAACCAACCGTAAACTCAAACGCCAATTGCCTGAGAAAAACCTGAATCTGAATGAATTAGCCGATGCGGTCGGGATTGATCGTGCAGAGCTGATCAAGCAAATGCAAGATCGTCCACGTTCACGTTATTTGGTTTTGCAAAAAGAACTTCCACCGCAACAAGCCGATTTAATTACCAAGCGTAATTTTCAGGGCGTTTATGCAGAAAAAACTTATAAACGTTATTACCCACAACCTCAGCCGAATGCGCAAATTATTGGTTTGACCAATAGTGAGGGGACGGGGATCGAAGGTTTGGAAATGCAACTGAATAAACCATTGGCAGGTGTCGATGGTGAACAAAAAATTATCCGAGATAAAAAGGGTAATCGTTTAAAAGTTTCAGAAGTCATTAAAGAAGTGCAGTCAGGCGAAAATATGACCCTGAGTATTGATTCACGTCTGCAATATATTATGTATCGTGAATTGACTGCGGCGGGTGTGGCGAATAATGCACGTTCGGCAACCGCGATTGCTGTAGATGTGAAAACTGGTGAAATTTTAGCGATGACCAGTTGGCCGTCGTATAACCCAAATGATAAAAATGGCTTAGCCAATAAAGATGCCATGCGTAACCGTGGCGCAATTGATATGTTTGAACCTGGTTCGACCATGAAGCCGTTTACGGTTGCGGCGGCCTTGGAAAGTGGTAAATATACCGCCAATACTATAGTGAATACCTCACCCGGTTCGATGCGACTAGGTTCACATACCATCCGTGATACCCATAATTATGGGGCGCTGACATTAACAGGCATTATTGTTAAATCATCCAACGTGGGTTCAGCCAAATTGGCGTTATCTTTACCGAAAGATACTGTGCCTGCATTCTTCCGTCGGGTCGGTTTTGGACATCGCTCCGATGTTAAATTTCCGGGGGAAAGCTCTGGTTTGCTTTACTCAGGCGATAAGCTTAACCCATCACAACTTGGGACGATGGCCTATGGTTATGGTCTGAATGCCACGATTTTACAGTTGGCACAAGGCTATGCCATGTTGGCTAATCACGGCGTGGAAATGCCGTTGAGTTTGCGTAAACTCGAACATGCGCCTGAAGGCAAACAAGTGCTTGATCCTAAAATTGCCGATCAAGTCTTGCTGATGTTGGAACAAGTCACCATGCCGGGCGGTACGGCAACGCAAGCAAATATTCCTGGTTATCGCGTTGGTGGTAAAACAGGGACGGCACATAAATTACGCGCAGACCGTAAAGGCTATTCGAATAATGAATATCGTGCTTTATTTGCCGGTGTTGCACCTGTGAGTGACCCACGGTTGGCGATGATTATTGTGGTCGAAAATCCGCAAGGTCGTTACTATGGTGGTTTGGTTGCAGCGCCTGTATTTAACCGAATTATGCAAGAATCATTACGTTTGCTAAACGTGCCTTTAGATAAACCACTTGATAGTCCGAAATCTAATTCATAGGTCAGCCATGTCAATTCGTTTTCAGCAAATTCATCCCATCCCTAGCGATATCGCTTGGCAAGAGCAGCCGTTTAATGGCTTCTGTTTGGACAGTCGTAAAGTTGAAAAATGGCAAATTTTTATTGCTTTAAATAGCTATAGCCAACCTGAGAAAACACATGAATTTGCCCAAAATGCCCTCGATGCAGGTGCATTGGCGGTCATAAGTGAGGTGGAACTAGGTCTTTCAAATGTATGGGTGTGTCCTGATGTCCGTGATTTGATGGGTGAATGGCAAAAGCAGTATTTGCAAGCGATCGATCCTGTAACACCTTTACGTGGGATAGCGGTGACGGGGACGAACGGGAAAACCACTATTTCTCGTCTGATTGCAGAGCTCATAAGCTTTCAAGGAAAGGGTTGTGCGGTCATGGGTACGACAGGCAATGGCATTCTGCCCAACTTAACGCCTTCAACCCATACCACATTAGATGCTTTACAGTTGCAGCACGCTTTACATGATTATGCGAAACAAGGTGCAAAATTTGTGGCGTTGGAAGCCAGTTCGCATGGACTTGAGCAAGGTCGCTTAAATGGCTGTGACATTGAAATTGCGACATATAGCAATTTAAGTCGTGATCATTTGGATTATCACGGTACTTTAGAAGCCTATGCGGAAGCCAAAGCATTACTATTTAAATTCCCGAGTTTAAAAACAATCATCATTAATTTAGATGACAACTATGCTTCGATCATGATTGATGCAGCAAAAGCCAATCCATCGCAACCGAAAATTCTGACCTATTCTTTGACCCAAACTACTGCGGATTATCATATTGCCGATTTGCAATATCGCTTAAATGGGGCAAGTTTCACGCTCATCAGCCCGACAGGTTCCTATGCAGTACAAAGTCCGTTATTAGGGCAGTTCAATGTGGAAAACTTGTTAGCCAGTTTGATTGCAGCTGAATCGGCCGGCTTTGCTTTGGCGGAGTTGGGGCAATTTGTACCGCAACTACAGGGTGCACCCGGTCGAATGCAGGTCATTCAAGATGCAGATCGCTTATTTGTGGTGGATTATGCACACACCCCTGATGCCTTAATTCAAGTGTTGACCACCTTAAAACGTCACGTGACGGGGCAACTTTGGACGGTGTTTGGTTGTGGTGGTGATCGAGATCGGGGCAAACGTCCACTCATGACTCAAGCTGCTTTAGATCATTCCAATGTGGTGATTATGACCTCGGATAATCCTCGGACTGAAAATATTGAACAGATTTTTGCAGATATGAAGCAGGGCATTCACTTTGCCAATCATGCAGTAAATGAAATTCATGACCGCCGTGAAGCCATTAAATTTGCAGTACAACATGCTCAAACGGGTGATATAGTCGTGATTGCAGGTAAGGGGCATGAAAACTATCAGGAAATTGATGGAGTTCGACATTGGTTTGATGATGTGATTGAGGTGCAATCAGCGATTGCGACCCAATCTCACTCAGTCGATTCAGCTTATCCTGCGCAATAGAACGAAAAGGTAAATAAAAACGATGCATACCTCAACCACCAGTACCGTTCCATTAGAAGCTTGGACAGCAGAACAATTACAACAAGCGACGCAAGGGCAATGGCAT
>JAVXBC010000067.1:0-5997 GCA_036660195.1 Acinetobacter sp. | reverse complement strand
ATTAGAAGCTTGGACAGCAGAACAATTACAACAAGCGACGCAAGGGCAATGGCATAAGCAAAATATTCCGCAAGGTGAAATTAAACGAATTTTGACCGACTCACGTCATGCAGAATCAGGCGATGCATTTCTCGCATTAAAAGGCGAGCGCTTTGATGCACATAATTTTGTGGCGCAAGTTGCAACACAAGGCTGTCAAATTGCGATCGTCGAACGACCAATTGATTCACCTATTGCACAGTTGATCGTCAAAGATACGCGTTTGGCTTTGGGTCATCTCGGTGCTTATCGCCGTCAGCAGAATCCACAGCTTAAAGTCATTGCTTTAACGGGCAGTAGTGGAAAGACCACCACTAAAGAAATGCTGGGCAGTATTTTGTCTCGTCTCGCGCCGACCTTAATTACTCGCGGTAACTTAAATAATGATTTAGGTGTACCGATGATGTTGCTTGAATTACGCCAAGAACATCAGTATGCAGTCATGGAGTTGGGTGCCAGTCATCAAGGTGAAATTGATTACACCTCAAATTTGGTACAACCACATGTCGCTGGAATTCTGAATATTGGAACAGCACATTTAGGTGAATTTGGTGGGCGAGAAGGTATCTGCCTTGCTAAATCAGAAATTTATGCCCATATTCTGCCTAAAGGCATCGCTATTGTTCCCGCACAGGATGATTTTAGTACGACCATTAAACAAAATCTCCCTAAATCCCTCTTTGATCAAGAGGGACTTGTTCTGAGTTTTGGTGAAGGTGGTGATGTTTTTGCGAGCGATGTTCAACTCTATCCACAATCTGCACAATTTAACCTACATACGCCGCAGGGCGCTCGAGCGGTCAATTTGCCTTTTGCGGGTGCACATAATGTGCAGAATGCAGCGGCGGCAACGGCCTTTGCTTTAGCCATTGGTATTGCGCTGGATGATATCGTATTAGGTTTAGAACAAGCACAAGGTGCCAAAGGTCGTTTGAACTTTATCCAACATCAGAATCACTTGTTTATTGATGATACTTATAACGCCAATCCGACTTCGATGCGCGCAGCAGCACAGGTATTGCTACAACAACAAGGCTTGAAAGTTATGGTGATGGGCGATATTGGCGAGCTAGGTGAAAGTAGCTGGCAAGAGCATCATGATCTTGGGCGAGATTTATCTCAATTATCATTAGATCAATTGGTGGTGGTTGGTGAATTCGCCGCGGCGGCGCAGCAAGGTTCAGCCCATTCAGAAAAATTACATGCTTTTGCCACGCAAGCAGAAGCTTTGCCGTTTTTAGTTAACTTAGTCCAAAGGCATCAACCCCAGTCGATGAGTTTTCTATTCAAAGGGTCTCGTTATACCCATATGGAAAGCTTAATGGCTGATTTGATGGAGAAAATTTAAATGTTGTTATGGTTATTTGAACAATTGGCAGGCTATAACAGCTCGTTTCAAGTGGTTCGTTATTTAACATTGCGCTCTTTATTGAGTGTTTTGACTTCATTAACGATTGGTCTTGCTTTAGGCCCGTACATGATTCGAAAATTACAAGCCTTAAAATATGGTCAGGCGGTCAGTTCTTACGCGCCTGAAAATCATGCCAAAAAAATGGGTACACCGACCATGGGTGGAATCTTGATTCTACTTTCGATTGGTATTAGTACCTTGTTATGGGCAGATTTATCCAATCCTTATGTCTGGATTGTCTTAGGCGTAATGGTGGTGTTTGGTGCGGTCGGTTGGGCGGATGACTGGATTAAAGTTCGCTATAAAGACAATGCAGGTTTGCCGGCACGTAAAAAATTCTTTTGGACTTCTGTCGCATCGATTGGTGCAGGAATAGCTTTGTATGTGATTGCAAAACAACAAGATAGTCCAATTCATACCGCAAATATGCTGGATTTATTGATTCCATTCTTTAAAAACCTTTCAATTCCGCTATCCGCGGTGCCTTTTGGTTTGGCATTTATCCTGTTTACCTATTTGGTGATTAACGGCGCATCGAATGCGGTGAACTTAACCGATGGTTTAGATGGTTTGGCAATTATGCCAATCGTGATGGTGGCAGCGGGTTTGGGTGTGTTTGCTTACTTATCTGGCGATATTCGTTTTGCCAATTATTTACATATTTCCTATGTCAAATATACCTCGGAGTTGGTGGTCATTTGTTCTGCTATGGTCGGGGCAGGTCTTGCCTTCCTTTGGTACAATGCACACCCTGCGCAAGTGTTTATGGGCGATGTCGGCGCATTGGCTTTAGGCGCCATGCTCGGTACAATTGCAGTGATGGTTCGCCAAGAAATCGTATTTGCGATCATGGGCGGCGTCTTTGTCATGGAAGCAGTTTCTGTTTTTTTACAAATTGGTTCGTTGCGGATGCGGAATAAGCGGGTGTTCTTAATGGCACCGCTGCATCATCATTATGAAAAACAAGGCTGGAAAGAAACCCAGGTCGTGATTCGCTTTTGGATTATTACGATTATTTTGGTGGTCGTCGGGCTGATGACCTTAAAATTACGTTAATCATAGAATCAAAAAAGAGAAGCTGGTCATTGCCAGCTTTTTTTATGTTCGGGGAAATAAATGAGTATTTTGATGTGTCCTGTTTGCCGCCAAGCCTTGCGATTGGTGGAAAACGCATGGCGATGTCAACAAGGGCATCATTATGATGTCGCCAAACAAGGCTATGTGAATTTACACGTAGTGCAGCACAAGCACAGTAAATCACCTGGCGATACGCCTGAATCCGTTTTGGCGCGTCGAGAGTTTCTACAGCGTGGCTTTTATCAGCCCTTGCAACAAGCGGTCGTGGAATTGTTGCAGCAACTAAGTCCTAAAACTATCTTAGATATTGGTTGTGGTGAAGGCTATTACACCCATGCAATGCAAGCGATTACCAAACAGTGCATTGGGGTTGATATTGCAAAGACGGCAGTGCAAAGAGCAGCAAAGTTAAATTCAAAGGTCATTTGGGTGGTGGGAACTGGCGCTACTTTACCTGTTCAAGATCATTCTATTGATGTCTGTACCAGTCTATTTAGTCCAATTCCACAAGGTGAAATTGTGAGGGTGTTGAATAATCAAGGGCATTTGATTGTAGTCACGCCAGCCCCTAAGCATTTATATGCGATTCGTGAGGCTTTGTTCGAACAAGTGAATCCCCATGAACCAGAAAAATTTTTAGCACAGCTCGATACTTCATTTGAGTTGAAACAGGAAAAAGTGATTGAAGCTGAAATATTATTAGATCAACAGGCTTTAAAGAATTTGATCGCAATGACACCCTACGCCTATAAAGCCAATCCTGAAAGAAGGCAGCAATTAGAACAATATACTGAATTTGCAGTCACAGCTGCTTTTCAAATTTATGTATTGCAAAAAAGAAAGAAGCCATCAATTTGATGGCTTCTTTCTTTTAGCTTATTCAATATCGTTTATTAGATTTTCAATACCGTCGCTTGGCGTTGTTGAGCCCATCGCTGGTGGTTGCTTTTGTGTAGGAACCATTGGTTGCTCTTCAGTGCTCGTTCCTGGTAAGTCTGAAAAATCATTCTGCACAGAACGTGTGGGTTCTTGAGGTGTTGGACGATACAAAGGGCGCGCCAGTGGCGGTGATGAACGATATTCTTTTTTATTCTCGCTTTGCTCAATTTGCATTTGATCACGAGAAATTGGTTCTTTGGCATCTTTATCGAGGCGGACCCAAGCAGATGGCGTATCTTTTAAAGATTTAGCCATAAAATTTGTCCAAATTGGTAACGCAGCGACACCACCATATTCTCTACGACCAAGTGTCCGAGGCTGATCAAAACCGACCCAAGCCACAGCAACTAATTTTCCATTAAAACCCGCAAACCACGCATCTTTGGCATCATTGGTCGTCCCTGTTTTACCGCCTAAATCATCTCGGCCAATTTTAAGCGCAGCACGACCCGTACCATGCTGAATCACATCACGCAAAATATTCGCCATGTCATAAGCCGAGCTAGATTTTAAAATACGTTGCGCTTGGCGATAATCACCATTGCTTAAACTCTTTTGCTCATCTGAACTGACTTGAATGTCAGATGCCGCTCCGTCATTTAAGCTTTGGTTGGTAATTTCAGTGACGTCAATATCTTTAGAATCATTTGATTGATCTTTTTCAGTTGTATTGGCAGCAGAATAAGCATTTGGATCGCTGATACAAGGGATACATGCATAATCTGGTTTTGCTTCGTAAATGACCTTGCCTGTTGCATCTTCAATCCGTTGGATGAAATGAGGCTGGACACGATAGCCTCCATTGGCAAAGGTCGCATAGCCTGTTGCCATTTGAACAGGTAATACTTGTGGCGTACCGAGTGCGATGGTGTAGTTACGTGGAATTTGGTCTTCTTGCAAACCAAAGTCCATAAACAACTGACGTGTTCTTTCAATACCTACGTTTTGGAGTAGGCGGACGGATACGGTATTTCGTGACAGATACAAGGCGCGGCGCAAAGGAATCATTCCAAGATAGCGCCCGTCCGAATTTCTAGGAGACCAATTGCCAATACGAATCGGACTGTCGTTGACCATGCTGAATGGTGTCATTCCACGTTCTAATGCGAGTGCGTACACAAAAGGTTTAATGGTTGAACCCGGTTGTCTCCAACCTTGCAACGCGCGGTTGAATTTAGACTGATAGAAATTATATCCACCAACGACAGCTTCAATCGAACCATTATTAGGATTCAAAGCAATCAGCTGACCTTCTACTTTGGGTACTTGAACCAAAGACCATTCGGTTTTCTTTTCATTTGGGCGTAAGCGAATAATATCTTTAACTTTAACGATTTGTGATGCATTTGAGAAGCCACCACCAACACTGTTTGCATTGCGATATGGGCGCACCCACGACATACCCGACCAGTTTACTGTAACGGTTGAGCCATTTTGTAAAAGTGCATCAAACGAATTGTTATTTACTTTAACCACTTGAGCAGGAAACGTATTGGCATAAGCCATGAACTGATTCAGTGGTTTGTCATGATCTTCAGGGCCGCGCCAACCGTGACGACGGTCATAGGCTTCTAAGCCTTCTTGAACTGCTTGTTCTGCGTATCGCTGCCGATTGCTATTAATCGTTGTATAGACTTTATAACCTGAATCTACAGCTTGTTCACCAAAATTTTCGACCAATTCCGAGCGAACCATTTCACCGACATAGGGGAAAACATTGCTGACAGAGCGGTCAATCATATTAAGGTTAATGGGTTCCGCAACCGCTTTCTTATACTGTGGTTGGGTAATATAGCCCAACTGTAACATCCGCCCTAAAATCCAATTACGACGTTCTAAGGCACGCTCTGGATTGACCACAGGATTATATTTTGACGGTGCTTTAGGTAAACCCGCAATCATCGCCATTTGTGCAGTGCTTAATTGGTCTAAATTTTTGTTGTAATAAATTTTTGCAGCAGCAGCAATGCCGTAAGCATTTTTGCCTAGGAAAATTTTATTAACATAAGAACTTAAGATCTCTTGTTTGGTTAAATTCTGTTCTATTTTTCGAGCAAGAAAAACCTCAGTAAGTTTCCGACGAAGTGTTCGCTCTGGGCTTAAATAATAGTTTTTCGCCACTTGCATGGTAATAGTTGAGCCACCAGTTTGTACATCAGAGCCTGTAACAGATTCAGTTATAGCTCGCCCTAAGCCTTTGAAACTAATCCCATTGTGCTCGAAAAAAGATGAGTCTTCAGCCGCGAGAAAGGCATGAATAAAGGTTGGTGGAATTTGCTCATATTTTACGGGGATCGAAAGCTTTCCGCCATATTCTGCAATTAGCTTATTATCGGCCGTATAAACCTGTAATGGCTTCAATAATGGGGCTTTTTTCAGTGAACTCATATCTGGCAGTGAAGGGGCAAGATAGAGATACATGCCATAAAATCCCATCGGAAGTGAGACAAAGATAATAATAAGAATTAAAAAAAATGGGCGAACAATACCAGAACTGGATAGCTTTTTCATAATAAGTAAGTTTTAATAAG
>JAVXBC010000066.1:0-14394 GCA_036660195.1 Acinetobacter sp. | reverse complement strand
TGAATTTAGCAGGTCAAAGTGAAGCGAATTTGTTGACTATGTTACAACCTACGCAAACTGAGTGAGTTTATGCAGAAGATAAGGACAATCTGATTGTTAATAGGTAGTGCATGTAAACCGACATCACTGTATGGACTGTGGTCATGATTTATTGGTTTATACTTTAATAGACACTTTATAAATAAAAAGCGGTCTCATTGAGACCGCTTTTTTGATTCTTAGATTCGATTTCAGCTTACCAACCCAACGCTTCTTGTTGTTTTTGAATCAAGGTGGCGATGCCTTTTTCAGCCAGTTCTAGCATGGCGTTGCATTGTTGACGGGTAAACGGTTTTTCTTCTGCTGTACCTTGAATTTCAATAAATTCACCTGCCTGTGTCATCACCACGTTTAAGTCGGTTTGGCAATTTGAATCTTCTTCATAGCATAGATCGAGCAACGCTTCGTCTTGATACATCCCAACAGAGATGGCTGCGACTAAGCCTTTTAACGGATCTTGCTTAATTTTTTTGTTGCTAAGCAACACATTCATGGCATCCACTAAGGCCACTGCTGCACCAGTAATTGCTGCGGTACGTGTTCCACCATCGGCTTGGATCACATCACAGTCGATAGTAATGGTGTTTTCACCTAATTTCTTTAAATCGACCATAGCACGTAAGCTGCGACCAATTAAACGTTGGATTTCTTGAGTACGTCCACTTTGCTTACCACGTGCAGCCTCACGGTCACTACGGGTATGGGTCGAACGTGGCAACATGCCGTATTCAGCGGTGACCCAGCCTTGACCCTTGCCTTTTAAAAAGCGCGGTACTGAGTTATCAATACTTGCCGTACAAAGAACTTTGGTATGACCAAACTCAACGAGAACCGAACCTTCCGCATAACGGGTAAAATTACGAGTGATTTTAACGTCACGTAATTGGTCTAATGTTCTTTGGTCAATACGCATTGGCGTTCTCTAATAATCTGAATATGTTGCGACGTATTATAGCAGTAGATGGCAAGCAATATAAAATTGTCATTTTTATCCCATATAAAAAAACCAGCAACGAAGGCCAGTTTTTTATGATTATTTTAGAATGAAGTCTTGATCAAGCTCACTTTACACCTTTCACTTTGTCCACCATACCTTTTACGGCGCCAATCCACTTACTTTTGTTCAACGCGATACGATCAACCACTGGATCAGGCAAAGAGTGTTCTGCTAAACGCACCCATACACTGGCAAACTGCTTTGCAAAGCTGGCGGAGTTATAGTGTTGACCGTATTCGGCACACACCGCACGTACCTTTGGTGCCATTTGCTGATAACGGTTGGCAGGCACATCTGGGAACAAATGATGCTCAATCTGATGGCTCAGGTTACCACTCATAAAGTGAATTACTTTTCCGCCAGTGAAGTTACTTGAACCGCGAATCTGGCGTAAATACCATTCCGCCTTGGTTTCATTGGCTGTATTATCTTCCATCATTTCGGCATCTTCGGTGAAATGACCGCAGTAAATCACCGCAGAAGACCAATAATTACGAATCAAGTTCGCCACAGCATTACCCGCAAGCACTGGCAAAAACATCGGGCCAGCAATCAATGGGAAAAATACATAATCTTTACCAAACTGACGCAGCATTTTTTTGCGTAAGTTTTTAGATTCTGCATAAACCTGCTTAAAGCTTTTGCGACCATCAATTAACTTTTCTAATTCCAGACGTTGCAAACTCAATAACCACTCAAAGCCAGTAGACAATACAATGCCAAGTGGCACATTGAATAGGAAACGTGGTTCCCACTCCTGACCACGAGTCATACGCATTACACCGTAACCAATGTCATGATCTTTGCCCAACACGTTGGTATAAGTATGGTGTACATAGTTATGCGTATATTTCCAGTCCTCACCCGTACACACGGTATCCCAATCATAGGTTTGACCATTCAAACTTGGATCATTCAACCAGTCAAACTGACCGTGCATGACGTTATGACCCAGTTCCATATTTTCTACGATTTTAGATACACCGAGCATCGCCGTACCCAACAACCATACAGGTGGAATCCAGCCACCGAACATCAACATAGCGCGTGAAGCAATTTCGGTATAACGCACGAAATTACGCACTTTATAAATATATTTTGAATCTTGTTCGCCTAAGTCTTTCATCACCTCTAAACGAATTTCTTCGATACGGCAACCAAAGGCTTCCACTTGTTCTGGGCTTAAATGCGCCGACTTTGATGCTGCTTTAAACTCTAATGCCATGTTCATGGGAGTACCCTCAAATGTCTTAGTTTTTATAGGTCAATGGTGACTGGGCTTAGCGCCTGACTCACACATAATTTGATTGGGCGATTCGGTTGATCTTCAATTTCGCCTGTAAGAATGTTCTGCGTCACGCCACTAATTTTGGTGCAGCTACAACGGTTACACACCCCCATACGACAGCCATGTTGTGGACGTAAACCTGCTTCTTCCGCACTGCTTAATAGCGTGGTGGTTGCAATAAAGCTTTTTTGCGCACGGCGAAAGTTAATTGGTTGTGCTTGGTTGGACTGCTCAGCTTGAATCGGTTGGAAAAATTCTTGATGAAAATTCTCTGCCACATCATGTTGTGCAAAAATCTGTTGCGCTTGACGCATCATGCTATGGTGACCGCACGCATAGCTTTGCAGTTGTTTAAAATTCGGAACCAACTTCTCGAGCAAAGCCGTATCTAAATGCTGCTTTTGTACAGATGTATTAAAGAAATGATATTTCAATTGTGGATGCTGTTCTGCTAAAGCCAGTATTTCCTGATGGAACACTTCCGCACGATTAAAATACAGCACATGAATTTCATTGAGGTTTTGTTCAATTGCCTGTTTTAACAATGAATAAATTGCGGTAATGCCTGAACCAGAAGCCATCATAAGTGCAGCTTGTTGACCTCGATGTAAAACGAACTCACCTTGCGGCTGAGAAATTTCTACATGATCGCCAATACGCAATTGTTGCACTGCATTCGAAACCACACCCTGAACTTTTACGCCGAGTTGGATTTCGCCTTTTGCAGTTACATTTACAATTGAATAACTACGCTGCTGGTACACGCCCTCAATTTTCAGGTTAAGCAGTACACTTTGCCCTGCCTGAACTTGATTCAAATCAAAGTTATGGTTGGGGTTCAACGTGAGTAAAACCATATCTGTACAAAGCGATTCTGTCGCAGTCACTTCAGCAACAATACGTTTCCATGCCAAATTTGGCTTAATTGTTTGCAAGATAAAATCAACAAAATCTTCACGAATCCAATGTGGCTGATAACCTAATGCTGCGTTCATACGTTCCTCGAGTTGTATCTGGCTATTCATATTGAGTGAACAGTTGTTCGTGTTGTGTACATGTGTTCACTATATCCGATTTTCAACTTGAGTCAACACCTGTTCACTAATTAATTCAAATAACCTTGATTATTTTTTCACCACCATTCAAAAATTAGTTCTTCGAGAGGATGCCTTCAGCATTTCAAGCCGAATTTTCAGCAAAATGAATTCCATTCACCACGCAAATAGCCTGAATTAGGTACTAGACAAGGCTAAAAAAAAGCAATTTTTTTTGCTAAACTAAGCTGAGGATGGGAAGTAATATCATCAATTTAGACTTTCCTTTATACGGTTCAGATAGGACTTTTCATGTCAATCAGAGATGAACGAAAACAACAGAGTCGGCAGGCTTTACTTGATGCAGCACTCCATCTCAGTACTTCTGGACGCTCATTTAGTAGTATTAGTTTGCGTGAAGTCGCTCGCGAAGTTGGCTTAGTGCCGACTGCGTTTTATCGTCACTTTCAAGATATGGATACGCTTGGTCTAGAACTGGTCGATCAAGTGTCTTTGCATTTAAAAAGTTTGATTCACCAATTGGGTCAAAGCTACCTAAAACATAGTGATGCCAAAACGCGTACCAGTATTGAGTTATTCGTTCAAGCGGTAAACCATAGCCCACGTCAATGGCAATTTTTGATTGCAGAACGTTGGGGTGGCTCGGAAATTGTTCGTATTGCCATTGCTCGTGAAATTGAATTTTTGATCGAAGATTTAGCGATTGATTTGTGTAAGCTACAGAATTTTAAACACATTAAAGATGCTAAAGATTTGCAGGTGTTATCGACTATTTTGATCAACATGTCGTTTACATGGGCGATGACGTGGATCAATTTACCGAAACAGTATTCGATTGATCATTTATTGACTCAGCAAAATTTGTTTATAGATAATGCCGCGACTCAAGTGCGCTTACTGTTCCGTGGTATTTCGAACTGGGAACCACAACAGGCTTGAACGTTGCAAATAAACTTTGGTGGATAAAATGCTTTATTTACCATGCGTTTATATGAATAAATTATGTGATACTGTTTGCAATACTATGAGGAGCTTTTCAGCATCATGAATCCTGATCGTCAGACCCAGTTCTTAATTCGCAAAGAAAAAATTTTGCAGGTTGCTGAAAAGTTATTGCTCGAAAATAACCAAGAAATGACCTTAGATGAATTGGTTGCCGAACTGGATATTGCGAAAGGAACCTTATACAAACATTTCCGTAGTAAAAATGAATTATTGCTGCAATTGATTATTCAAAATGAAAAAGAAATTCTAAAAATTTCAGACCATTACAATACTGACATTAAAGACTATGCACCGCGTTATATGCTGCATCACTTACTTTCGCCGAGTCGCACAATTTTATTGCATCAGCTTGAAGAACAACTCACCATGACCGAATCTAAGCTCAAGCATTTATTTGATGAGTTGTATGATATTCGTCAGCAGCGAATTGTATCTGTGCGTGAAATGACTGAAAAATATTTAAAATCAATGGACTATGATATGTCGATTCGCGACTATCTGTCTTATATTTGGTCGCTGACTTACGGCGCAGCGTTATTATTGAATTCAAGCTATTACCAACGTTCGATTGGTTCGCGTGAAAAACTGATTAATTTGTATGTAAATCAAGCACTTTCTTTGCCGAAACAAACCGTGCAGATTGATTTATCTGAATATCAGCTGGACAATTAACAAGAGATATCTAAATAAAAAGGACTGTTCTAACAGTCCTTTTTGAGCATCGTAACGTTGGAGATTACTTCCCTTTACGCTCTTTCGCTAACAAATAATCAACCACTTGAGTGACTTTTTCATTTTCACCCTGCACCACATACTTACCATTCACCACAACCGCAGGCACACCCGTCAATTGGAACTGTTGTGCCAGTTTGTTCGACTCAGCCACTTTCGAGGTAATGATGAATGAATTAAACATGCTATTAAATTTCGCTTCAGGCACACCATAAGCTGCGAAAAATTTAGCTTGCGACGCTTGATCGAAAATTTGCTGACCACCATCATGAATCGCATGGAACAAAGGAATATGGGTTTTCTTACGAACACCTAAAGCTTCAGACACATAATACCCACGTGCGCCTTGTTCCCAGACTTTATTCATCGCGGCTGGCGTGCGTAGGAAATAAACATCACTTGGAATTTTCTTTAACCACGTTTGCATATGCGGTTCAAGTTTAAAACAATGCGGACAACCGTACCAAAAAAATTCACGAACTTCGATTTTTCCTGCGGGTGCTGCCGTTTTGCTTGGGTTAGCAACCACGGTATAGTCTTTACCTGCGACAAAATCCGCTGCCATTGCATTGACTGAAAACGCCATGA
This sequence comes from Acinetobacter sp., assembly GCA_036660195.1. GTDB lineage: Bacteria > Pseudomonadota > Gammaproteobacteria > Pseudomonadales > Moraxellaceae > Acinetobacter. The sequence continues at coordinate 8,690 of JAVXBC010000066.1, read as the reverse complement.
CCACTGCACTTAAACCACCTAATACTAACTTTTTCATTGGGTTTGCTTTTCCTCTAAGCATTTTTCATAAGTTTATATGCTAAATATAAAGCAAACTCGAGCAAATCGTTTTGCTTCTGTGAAGATTTTTAGGGGTTTTATCGCTTTTTTTCCTAGAATCGCTACACTAAGCTAAATTCAAGCTAAAAATACATCCCAAAATAGAGGTAAGTCATGTCGCAATTGAATGTTGACCCACAAGAAATCGCAAAATTTGAAGCATTGGCTGCCAAATGGTGGGATCAACATTCCGAGTTCCGCCCACTGCATCAAATTAATCCTTTACGTTTAAATTGGATTGATGAACGCGTCGGCAGTCTGGCTGGCAAAAAAGTGTTGGATGTGGGCTGCGGCGGCGGAATATTGGCGGAAAGCATGGCACGCCGTGGTGCAGATGTATTGGGCATCGATATGGGTGAAGCCCCTTTAGCGGTGGGTCGCTTACATGCACAACAAGACAATGTTCAAAATATCGAATATCGTCAAATTCCAGTCGAGCAACTGGCACTAGAACAAGCAGGTCAATACGATGTAGTGACTTGCATGGAAATGATGGAACACGTACCTGACCCAGCGTCGATCGTGAGAGCCTGTCAAGCTCTAGTCAAACCAGATGGTCATGTGTTTTTTTCAACCATTAACCGTAATCCAAAATCCTATTTATTTGCAATTATTGGTGCGGAATACGTGCTGCGTTTACTCCCGAAAGGTACGCACGATTATCACAAATTCATTCGTCCATCTGAAATGGCGCACGATATTCGCAATGCAGGCTTAAGCATGAAAGAAATGACTGGTTTGCACTACAATCCGATCACAAAACATTACTGGTTAGCGCCGAATGTCGATGTCAATTATATGGTGCACACCACCAACACAGGTGCAAAATGAAAGCGGTTTTATTTGACCTCGACGGTACGTTGATTGATACCGCTGCCGATTTTATTCGCATCATTCAACAAATGTGCCGCGATCAACAACGCCCAGTCGTTGATGCAGAAATGATTCGGACGCAAGTGTCTGAAGGCGCGCGTGCGATGGTCAAATTGGTTTATCCTGATTTAGAAGTCAGCGATGCCGAATTTCTTGCTCATCGACAACGTTTTTTAGATGTTTACGGCGACAACATCGTGGTCGATACAGATTTATTTGTTGGGATGTATCCCTTACTGGAAGAATTGGAAGCGCACGGCATTCCATGGGGCATTGTGACCAATAAACCCCGTGGACTCAGTGAACTGTTATTAAAAGCGTTAAGTTTGACAGAACGCTGTGCCGTATTGGTTTGCCCAGAAGATGTCAGTAAAACCAAACCTGACCCTGAACCCATGTATTTGGCTGCCAAACAACTAGGTATTGATGCCAAAGACATAATCTATGTGGGCGATCATCCACGGGATATTGATGCTGGGCGCAATGCTGACATGTATACCATTTTAGCTGCCTATGGCTATTTGCCAATCGAATCGAGAGATGATCTCGCGGCATGGCAAGCTGATGCCATTATTCATACGGTACCTGAACTACATCAACTGCTTAAACAGAAAATCACGGTATTATCAGAAAATCAGGGTATGATGAGTTAAGGTTTAAAATAACAACAGGAGGCATAATAATGAATTATTCAGCATACCAACCTCGTCCAGATCTACTTAAAGATCGTATCATCTTGATTACAGGTGCAGGCGATGGCATTGGACGTGCGGCAGCGATAAGTTATGCCTTGCATGGTGCAACCGTGGTTTTACACGGTCGTACCCTGAACAAACTCGAAGTTATTTATGATGAGATTGAAAGTCTAGGTGCACCACAACCCGCAATTTTACCTTTACAGCTTTCAAGTGCATCTAGCCACGACTATGAATTACTGGTCAGTACCCTTGAGCAACAATTCGGACGTATAGATGGTATTTTACATAACGCAGGTATGCTCGGTGATCGTGTAGAACTGGCACATTATCCTGTAGAAGTCTGGGACGATGTCATCGCAGTAAATTTACGTGCTTCCTTTGCATTGACACAAGCCTTGTTGCCGCTGTTACAAAAATCTGAACATGCATCTGTGGTGTTTACCAGTTCAAGTGTCGGACGCGAAGCGCGTGCTTTATGGGGTGCGTACTCAGTGTCGAAAGTGGCGACCGAAGCCATGAGTAAAATTTTTGCGGCTGAAAATACCTATCCCAATATTCGCTTTAACTGTATTAACCCAGGCGGTACGCGTACTGCCATGCGCGCTAAGGCTTATCCTGACGAAGACCCAAAAACACTGCCAACGGCGGATAGCATTATGCCTGCCTATTTGTACTTGATGGGTGATGACAGCCTCGACATGAACGGACAAAGTATTGATGCACAAAGTCCAGTTTAATGAATTGCTTGAGATAAAATCTCCATCTTTTTAATGCAACAATGAAACAGTCTTCACAGTTTCTCTGCATTTATCACGTACAGTATTTGCCATGAGAGACATCCGCTTGGTGCATCATGAAAACTAAATTCTTGATCTTAATTATCGCGTCACTTGCCCTATTCAGCAGCGTGACCAGTTTCGCAAAACCACATTTTGACGATGATGATGGTTCGCGTGGCGGTGGTTGGAAACAACGTGATTTTGACCGCCCAAATGATGAAAATCGCGTTCGTGATCGTCGTATGCGTGAAGAACGTGGGGTTGAACGCTTGAAGCAACATCGCTGGCAAGCGGGCTATGTCATGCCACAACATTATCGTGGCAATGGCTATAAAGTTGATTATAAAGATAATCAATTGCCTCGACCAAAGCGTAACGAACAATGGTACAAAATCAATAACGACTATATTTTGGTCAATTCTGAAGATAACAGCATTATTCAGATTCTTGGTTTTTAAGCTGCAAAAGCGAAATTAAAGCCACAAAGTTCTACGCTTATTTTGATGAATAGATTTATCTTTTTGATTTTTTAGTTAGAATCAGAATTATTAGATATTCATCTTGAGATCAGTATGGCGAACCCTATTGCGGAGACTACACCAAGCACAGCGCAAGATTATGTGCATTGGTTTCGCCATTCTGCGCCTTATATCAATGCGCATCGCCATAAAACTTTCGTACTGATGTTTGGCGGCGAAGCGGTTGAACATGAAAATTTTCAACATATCATTCACGATATCGCTCTGTTGCATTCCTTAGGTATTCGCCTAATTTTGGTACATGGCGCGCGTCCACAAATTAATCAAAATTTGCGCGAACGCTCTATTGAAACGCCTTTTTATCAAAACCGTCGTGTCACCACCCGTGAATCGCTACAAGGCGTCATGAACGCCGTCGGCTCAATTCGTCTTCAAATTGAAGCGTTACTTTCGATGGGTCTTGCCAATTCGCCTATGTACGGCGCACGAATTGATGTAGTTTCAGGAAATTTCGTCACCGCTAAACCGTATGGTATTCGCGAAGGCATTGATTTTCAGCTGGCGGGTGAAGTTCGTTCTATCGACACCGATGCGATACAACGTCATTTAGACAATCACAATATTGTTTTACTGGGCCCAACAGGCTATTCGACCACAGGCGAAGTATTTAACTTATTGGCAGAGGAAGTTGCGACCAAAACCGCAACTGCTTTAAAAGCCGATAAATTGATTTTCTTGGGCGAACAACAGGGCTTAATGGACGCACAGCAGCAATTGTTACGTGAATTAAGCTCGCAGCAACTCGAACCATATATCCAGCAGTATCAACAGAATCATCCTGATTTTGCTTTGCATTTAAAGCAAGCACAACAAGCCTCTCTTTCAGGTGTGCATCGTGTACATCTGATTTCTTATGCCTACGATGGCGCATTGATTGAAGAATTATTTACCCGTGATGGCATTGGTACCATGATTACTGATGCACATTATGAAGACGTAAGAACCGCTAATATTCATGATGTCGGCGGCTTGATGAATTTACTGCGTCCACTCGAACAAGAGGGGATTTTGGTCTATCGCTCGCGTGAAGTGTTAGAAAGAGAGATTGAACAATTCGCGGTGATTGAGCGTGATGGGATGATTTTGGCATGTGCTGCGCTGTATCCGATTTCAAATGATACAGCGGAAATCGCCTGTGTAGCCGTCGATGCGAGCTATCGAAAATCTAATCGTGGCAGTCAAATTCTCCAGTTTTTAGAAAGCAAAGCCAAACAACAAGGCATTCAACAACTGTTTGTTCTGACCACACGAACTGCACATTGGTTTTTAGAGCATGGTTTTAGCCCCGCTAGCGTGGACGATTTACCCAATGCACGCCAAGCCCTATATAACTATCAACGAAATTCTTTGGTGTTTAAAAAATCATTACCTTAATGTGGCGACTCCACCGTCGAGTTCGCTACATGATCGTTTTGAATAAGACTGTTGTTCTGACAATGAATTGAAAAATTACGGTTTCATATAAGAGTCTAAACTTGATTAAATAGATTATATTTCCGATATTTTAATGCTTTATTCTGTTACATTAAATTTGTGTTTTTTTGCACAAGTTTTAAAAAATATCTTACAATGTCAATGACATTTTTTGAATCAAGCTCGAAGATGGAACAGAAAAAAAGTACACTAAAGCGCAACCAATTGCTGAATGCCGCCCTCGATGTTTTTTCCGTTTACGGATTTAGCGGTGCAAGTTTGGACGAAATTGCGCAATTGGCGAATATGCATAAATCTAATATTTTTTATTATTATGAAAATAAAGAATCTTTATATGTTGAAGTGCTCACCACTGTGTTGCAAAAATGGCTCGCACCATTGCAAACCTTAGAAGTCGAGCTTGAACCAACGGAAGCACTCACCCATTATTTAATGGAAAAGCTAGAGAGCTCACGCGATGAACCTAAAGCGTCGCGTCTATTTGCCTTAGAAATTATTCAAGGTGCGCCACATATTTTGCCGATTTTAAAAGGCCCGTTGAAAAAAATATTTAGACGCAAAACCAAGGTCATTCAAACTTGGCAAGAACAAGGCAAACTGTCTAAAGAAATCGACGCAGAGTTATTTATTATTAATATTTGGGCGATTACTCAAAATTACGCCGACTTTTCCACGCAAATGGAAATGGTGACAGGTAAAACCTTACGCAACCGCAGCATGTACCAACGCACGGTTGAACATACGCTGCATTTAATGCTGCATGGTGCTTTACCACGTTAAAGACCACTCAATTAAAAGTCTTCCTTTTAGCGATTGAAATACACTCAAAACCGTTCCAGTGAACTAAATCCTGAAACGGTTTTAATTAGGAGATTGATATTAAATGGAAAAGTTTAAGTCTTTCTTATCTGATGTATTGTCTTGGTTTAACTCGTGCTAATTAAAGATAAGTCATCTTCCTAATCTTAAATTTGTCTAATTTTTTAAGATATTATCTACTTAAGTGTAATATCATAGTTTAGAGATCTAGCTTGATCTATAAAATCATTAATACTTTCGACAGTCCAACGATTAGAAATAGCATAACAACCATCTGCAAAGTTAAAAACCTCATCTACTTTAGAAAAATATCTATCTATATTTTTAATTTGACCGATTTTTTTATAAAATCTTCCATTTTTTAAAGATGCTGGAAAGTCTATAGCTAGTTCAGTAAAACTATTTATTTTTCTTTTAGATACATGGTATTGAACTACTGCTAAGACTAAGTTTCTCTTATTATATTCTTGCCCATTAAAAAAATATTTAGAGTAATCCTTAGAAGACTTAGCTAGCCTATTTTTTTGCTCTCCATAAAATTTTCTTTTTATTTCAGACTCTCTAGGATCATTACCTAAGGCTACTCGACTTTGTTTGAGTAGCTCTGGAAAAGTAGCATCAGATGCGGAAAGAATTGTGACTAATCTAGAGCCATCTTCAGATTCATCTCTTATAATCTTAAAGCTCACATCTTCTGCAATTTCAGAGACTTCTTTATAAGAAAGTCTTGAAAAATGTAATACTGAAAGTTTTGGTACAGCTTTTAAGTGTGAGTACAATTTATCATTTAAATCTAATGAATTAATTTGACTTGATGCTGATTTGCCATGAGTAATAATTAATTTGGGTCGTAAATTTCTAATCAAAAAATTGAATATTTTTAAATTTCTATCTTCTTCTAACAACTCTGCTTCATTTAGAGTTGCTTTTGCATATAAATTCATTTTTAGGATATGTAAATCAGGATATTTTTTCCATAAAGTATCTTCTAATCGTTTAATTCTAACTCTAGTATTACTTAATTTTGTTTTTTTATTTTTTAAAGCACGGTGATAAATGTAATCCTCTAATTCCGCAACATGATCAAAGCCTTTTTTATTTGTAAAAAACTTCCAAAAATCATATTCAGTTGTAGGATTAAAACCAATGATTAAGACTTCTGCGTCTAGAGGATTTCCATTGCAAACAAAAGGCATCAATACTTCTTCAGCCATTTCTCTTTTTAAGTCATCATAGAAATTTTCTAGATTAGTTTTCATATTTATTCCTTTCAATTCTAATTAATTTAACTTTATACTTTTTTTATAAAATATAAATTATAGAAAGAAAGCTCTACGTCTATATATGTCGCACTAAATATTGAACATAATGTTCATTATGCCAATCCAACATCAAACAACACTTTTAAATTTCAACAACCTATCAACATAAAAGTCTACCTATACATACTACAGCATTCTTTCTTCACATTTAAAAATGCGCTTGATATAACGCCAATAATTTCTGTGCACCCTGTAACAAGTTATCTTCCCAATCCAAATGCGCAGTATCGTTTGCGCCATCAGTAATGTATTTCACTGAAATCAAGCGCACATCGAGTTTTTGACAGACCTTTGCCAAAGCATAGGCTTCCATATCGACCAAATTACACGCGACTTTGGAAATGCCCGTTTCAAATGAATCGCCTGTGCCACAAACACCTTTAGCCAAATATTCAAAATGTGGTTGTGCATGGATTTCGGCAGGAAATTCATCATCCATCGGGGTCACGCCCACTGCAAAACCCAGCGGCGAAACATCCATATCTCGCTGCACAAAAGTCACCACTTCAACCAAACTATGCGCATCAAAATGCGAACTACCCGCGCTGCCCAAGTTAATCAAGGTTTTACAACCTGTTTTATGAATCACCTCAAAGGCTTTAAAGGCGGCATTGATTTTGCCTATTCCGCTGTAATGCACCTGAATGCCTGCTTGCTCAAACAAACCTTTCGATTCGTTTGGCAATGCCATAATTAATGCAAGATCAGTGTTCATAAATCCGTCTCGGTGAGCCTAAGCCAAAATGTCGCTGCGAAAATCAAAGCAAATCTAGTACAAGCGCCCATATTATTCAATCTATGCTGCACTTTTTGCCCATTTTAGCCGATTAAAATTGCTCGGTAAAAACACAAGCACAAGACGAAACGCTGAGAATGTGGCAAAATATAACCTTTGTAAAATTCAATCATTTCATGCCCATGAAGTTGCTTCGTCTCAACGCATTATCGCCAGATTTTCAGCTACCGCCGACTGCGGTCACGATCGGCAATTTTGATGGTGTCCATCTCGGACATCAAGCAATGATTGCGCAACTTAAAACACTGGCTACGGCACAAGGTTTAAAAACTTTAGTGATGATTTTTGAGCCGCAACCACTGGAATTTTTTAAAGGTTATGACGCACCGCCACGCATTAGCTCATTACGCGAAAAAGTAGAATATTTAAATGAGCTTGGTGTCGACTACATTGCAGTTGCCAAATTTGATCACTATTTTAGAAGTTTAAACGCCACCGAATTTGCCGATTTACTCAAATTCAAACTCAATGCACAAAGTTTGGTATTGGGTGATGATTTCCATTTTGGCAAAGAACGTCAAGGCAACAGTGAATTTTTACGAGATTACGGCTTTGAAGTCGAAAATTTAAAGACCATTGCTTTGAATGAAGAACGGGTCAGTTCAACCCGCATTCGCCAAGTCTTGGCACAAGGCGATTTGGCTATGGCGGCAAAATTACTCGGTCGTCCATATAGCATCACAGGTCGCGTGCAATATGGCGATCAAATTGGACGCACGCTAGATTTCCCAACCATTAACGTCCGCTTAAACCGTCATAAACCCTGTTTAAATGGCATTTATGCGGTAGATGTTCAGTGCGAAACGACATCATTAATTTCAAAGATTCGACATCCAAACCCTGAATTAAATGGGGTGCTTGGCTATCAAGCTGACAGTTTATTTGGCGCAGGTCATGTTGGCACTCGCCCTGCCATCGAACAGACCCAACCTGAATGGCGATTAGAAGTACATTTCCCTAATGTTTCTGCTAATCTGTACGGCTTATTAATGCGCGTCACATTCCTTCACTATTTGCATGGCGAGTTAAACTATCCCTCGCTGGACGCACTCAAAGCTGGAATTGATGATGACGTAAAGCAGTTACGTGATTACCGTAAACGCACACCCGAATTTCCGTTTTAATTTAAATTTCATTTGTAGAATAGGTCAGTTCAGACTGATCAAACTGGAAGAAAACTTGCATGAGCGATAAGCAAACTCCTGAAAATGTAGTGGATTATAAAGCCACACTCAATTTGCCCGATACTGAATTTGCCATGAAAGCAAATTTGGCAGTGCGTGAAGCCAAATGGTTAGAAGAGTGGTATGCCGACAACATTTATCAGCAGA
>JAVXBC010000065.1:0-14581 GCA_036660195.1 Acinetobacter sp. | reverse complement strand
AATAATTCTTTCCCCTTTATTAAAAGCTATGGTGGGGACTCTTAAAAACCATCAATCAGATCATTTCTTCAATTATTATGGGCCTTCTCATAATTTGCATTTTGATGCCACCGCTTTTGTGTCTGCAGTATTTAAGCAGATCGGGACTAAAAACGATTCAAAGCCAATTTATAGCATCATCAAAGATATTCAATTATTACCTGAAGATTCAAAACTCAGAATAAGCACTTTATTTGATAAGGAGTCTGAAGCTAAAACTGCCCAGACCTATCGTGATTTAGACCAAGTGATGTCTGAAATTGTTCAGCAAGTACTTCAAAATGCTCCGACAGGTATGGCACTGAATTCTCTCAACCAATTCTTAGGCGATCTCAAATATTCTGATCCAGTGATTGCCAAAAATTCTCAGTATCCTATGCAAGTCAAAGGGCAATCTAAAATAGCTTCTTTGCAATATACAAACGATTTAAAAGCAAAAGATGGCGAATTGCGACTTTTCACTGTTACTGAAGAACTCAGCAAACCTCAATGGGTGAAAGAAGTTTGCAATGCAATTAACGCCATTGTGAAGCAGTCTTACTCCGCTGGTGAGAAGATGCCAGTAGAAGTTGCTGAACGTATGGAAGAAATTCTTGATGATGAATGTGCTGCCGAAAATAATGACATCCAAAATCTACTTAATTTCGTAGAAACCAAAGCCCTATCACGAGCTCGTATCCGAAATTGCTTCAAAATTATGGAGATCATTGCTCATCAGATTGAGAAGAATGAACGGAACGATTTTAAACGTGAAGCTGCTGTTTCTTACATCCGTAAAGCGGTCGCTTTTTTTGAGATTTTCGGTGATCGAATTGCACCTTGGAATGATGAAACGACTGAAGCCATTAAAGACTATGGCATTGATTTTGGTGCTATCTACGGCGCTGTAGGTAAAGTTGATTTTAATGCATTACTAGCTTATGTAAATGCAACAGACGCATTACCAATTTGGGTAAAACCAAAAATTGAAATAAATGATAGTCGTCATGAGGATAAGGAAGGGCTCTCTCTAAAACGTGAAGTCACTTATGCCTTTCGGGTGAATGGTGAGTTTGTTAAAGAGGAAAAGGTAAGTTCCTTTAACTCTAAGTTGCGGATCAATTATAAGACAGGCAAAGGATATCGTTCGGACACGGATACCATGCTTACTGCTTATGAAGCTCGTCTGCATACTATCAATAAAGCATTGCTGCTGAAGGATATTGTGGATGATAAAGGTCAGCCGATTTCTGAAGAACGATTAAGCAAAGAGTGCTCAGATCGTGTTGCTCAAGTAGAGCTGTTCCAGCTCATTATGATGTACTTCGTCCTGTCAGGACCGAAGGTGGAAATCTCTAGTTTTGAAAGTGTATTTAACAAGCTGGTTGAAAAGTTTAAAAACCCTCAACAACTCAGATACAATCTTGCTCGTATTTTGGATGAAATGCTCAATAGCGAAGAAACTCATGAGCGAATGAAAGCGATCACGGACACGATCACTAACGCTCTAAAAGTAAATTTGGATTCTATTGTCAGTGATATGGAAAAGGATAGCAGCCTTAAAACAGTGCTCTACATTCTACCAAGCATTGTGAATCTGGATGTTTTCAAGAGTTCAATTGGTGAAGATTCCGAACAGTTTTTCAGTATCTTTAAGGGTAAAGAAACGAACTTCTATAGCTATATCTCGATTGTTGATGTCAGTCGTAAGAAACTGGCAAAAATGAGCGCTGAAGAAAAAATTCGTAAAAGTGCATATGTTGGTAAAGCCTTAAGCCAGATTGAGTTTGATTCCACGCTGAAAATCCGAACATTGGTACCGTTTGCGAATCCAAATACAGACCTGGATCAATTTGATGTCTCTCGTAATCTGAATATTCCATGTTTACCAGTATTGATGGTGCCGACCAACAAGAAGGTAAGCGACAATGGGCTGCCACATTTTTATCATCCTGATAGCTTGAGTTACGACAACTTGTTATCTAAATACAAGGTCATGATTCATTATTCATCTAAGCTATTTCGATTGAGTGACTTAAAAGGTGGCCATGCTCAATTATGTTTGGATGAAAAAGAAAATGCTTTGATCATCAGTACGTCATGTTTTTCGATTGCGATTCATCTATTCCTTAAACATCTGGTTAAAGAAGTAAAAAATCAACTAGGTATTGCAGAGCGCTTATATGTACCAGTAATGCGAATTGACTCAGTTGATGAACATGAGAATGAAGAAAAAGCCCAATTCCAAAGGAAATCTAAAAAGCTCAAGAAAGGTGGGTTTAATCCTGAGTGTAAACGAGCGTATGCCACCGCTTATACCCTTGAGAAGTTGCTGAACAATGATGATGCTATTGTGAAGGTACAGGGCCTTAAGTATCAACCAGATCCTATGCCTTATGGTAATCAAAATGGTGAGCGAGTTTGTGCCCCGGTGAACCTCGCTATGGATAAAACCGTGACTTACCGTATTCAGGCTGCAATTGAAGCACTGTCAGGATATTCAGAAATCATCATCCCATTTGAGGGCACTAAGGATAAAATTGCCTGTATTAGCTATAACTCTCGACCTGAGAATGATGTGGAATTTAAGTATCAGCATCAGAAGGATTTGCTACTGCTTAAACCAGATTATGGCTACATCTGCTACGTCTATACACTTGAGCGTATCAACGATAAACAGGGTCGCTTATCACTACAGAAGGTCAGTCATGCCCCAGTTGCTGAAGACAATCTGAGAACAAGTAAGGCGATGCACCGTATCATCGAAAAACTGCAGTCAGATGGTTTTGAAGATGTTGTATTGCTTTCACACCATTTTGCACAGCGTAAGATCGGTAAGACTGAAACCAGCAACTTGATTCATGAAAGTGAAAGCGCTTTGGATCAACTTGATCAGTTGTTCCCGGATATGAATTTCTATCCATTCCAGTCTGATACGATCCCAGCACTGAGCTTAAAAACCAGTGATAATAGTCGTGTCTATGAGGTACCGCACCATCAGTATCATACGGCGATCATCAATAAAAAAGAATATAAACAATCCTTGTCCGTATATAGCTTTGCGACTAAACGTACTGTGGGTATTCGTACTCAGAATGGTATTTGTTCGTATTTTTATATGCTGACCAGCCAGGAGCATTCGATTCATAACGATAAGCGAATCAGATTGCACAGTAAAATTATTGATGTGAATGATTCTAATGAAATGAAGTCAATTCGCTCTGTATTGCGTGGTCTGCATTACTTTGAGTCTGAACGTCCTACAGCTGGCAAAAACTTCACTCCGGTACTTGAGCCTTCCCATATTCGTGGCACCACTGGCATTCAAGAGCTTGGTGAAGTCATTGTTTCAAGCCGCCTAAATAAAGGCGAAGTCGTCATGAGTCTGCCAGCCTTAATCGGCAAGCTCGAAGAATACGTTATTCTGAAGAATGAAGACTTGATTGATCCAATCGAGCCGACTCCAGAGGAAGCTGAAGAAACTTTAGCGACTGATGTGGAGTAAGCGCCGTGGTAAAAAATGAAGCCAAAGTTTGGGGCGAGGTTTATGAGATCGCTGTTAAACGTGGTTCGATTATGGCTTTGCTTGATGCAAAGCTATTATCAGCCAGCAATCCTGTAGTAGCAGAATGGAATAGTAAACAGATTGCTGATGTCTTTCAGGAAATGAAGGAAGCGCTATATAGCGATGTCATTAATGCCGCTATCCATGAAAATATCGAAAGCTATTTTCAGCAACTGATTAAAACTGGATTCGGGCATGGTTATACCAATACTCGTGAGTTCCTAAGAAAGATCAAGCCAAAAGGTATTGCAAGGGCTAAAACGGCGAATGCAAGACCAAATTGGAGCTTATCTGGCATCTGGTGTCCACTGACGATGCCAAATGATATAACCCAGACTTGGATTAATGACTATACGACTGAAGCAGAAATAGAAGCGATTGCGACCTTTAAAGAGAAAGCAGTTGAATCATGGAATCAGCAATTTGGAGTTTCTAATGCCAAATTGTTTAGTAAGGGCATGTTTGGCCGTGCTGACTTCTTAGCGGTGATCAAAGTCAAATCCAACTATCATGTGCTGGTTCAGGAATATTCATTATTCTACGTTTTAGGTGAACCAGAACAGTTCGATGCCAAGGATTCCTGTACCTATTTGCAAGAGTACAAACGTTACATTAAGCATTCTGAATCCCAAAGTGTCTTCTCATACGTGAATGCAGAAGCCCAGGAGATTCCATTTAAGTTCTCAAACAAGCTGCGTGAATACTTGCGAGCCTATGTTCGTAAGGAAAAAGTTTTGTTTAAGATGGCGCAAGGCTGTTCGTATGCAACCACTTTTGTTGATTCTTTTAAATGGAAGTTTGAACAAAATGACATGCCAAATATTCGTCTGAGTGTGATGGCGATCACCAGCCGGGGAAGTGAATACATCTCTGCTGAATTTGCGGATAAAGATAAATCCCCAGAGCTGGAAATTATGTATCAGCTGGGCAAGGAGTATCAGGATAACGTTCTGAGTCTGGACGATATTGATGAACGCACGAAACTGCAAGTTGAGATTCTGAATTATCTGGTGAATGAACCTGTAAAAAACATCTCGGAAATCGTGTCCAAAAACATTAGCGATATTTCCTACGGTCAGGATCTTACTTTCACTATTACTGAAAGGCTTAAGGATTTTGTGAATCCTAACCAGCCACTGTCTTTAGAGTGGGTTTTTGACTTGATAGATCGGCAAGTCGATGACGAAGACCATAACCAAAAACTTAAAGAGATGGTGCAGGCTGAGTTTAAAGCAATTCGTAAGGGAAAAATTGAGAATAAAACTTCATTTACCTTACGTGATTTGCATAAATGCGCCGTAGTACTGGCACTGAAGGAAAGTAAACAAGGTCGGGTGAATTTCATCTGTTTGACTGGTACGCCGGGGATTGGGAAAACATCGAGCGTTAAGACCTTGCTGGCAGATTTGGAAGGGTTTTTCTTCTTCTACGCCAGTCCAAGAGTGTTGATTAACGATGATGTGGTGGGTGATTTATCTAAAATCTCAGCTACGATTACCAGTAACAGTGATGTGGTGACACAGGCACAGCAAATCTATTCGAAGATTCACAATACGGATTGTAAGGTGAATGCTCGTGGTGCCGCTATTGTGGGTGGTGTTGAAGATCTGAAGATAGATCATGGCTCAAGTGTTCTATTGTTCAAACAAGATGAATACCGGAAGCTCAAAGACCTGGAACAGAATGCAAATGCCAATAGACGCTATGCCAATACCTCAGAATCTAAAATTACGGCAACCAATAAGAAGTTTGCCAGAGTGTTTGATTCATTAGGGGAAGCGACCCAGCAATTGCTTGGGTTCCATCCAGAGCTCAATAAGCTGACGATGACTGTAGCAAGTCAGGCATTCATGCCATATAACACCACACCAGCTGGACCACGAAACCCAAGGGAAACCCAAAATAAAACTGTGGCAGCTTCCAGTTTGGATGGGCTGGAAAAAATGTTCCAATACAAAATCGATAAGAAGCCGACAGAGGCCAAAATCGAACGTAGAGAGTTTGCCAAAAAGTTCCCTAACATTGTGGTGATGTTTGATGAAATTACAGGGGATTCAGGCACACGTACTTTTATCAATGAGATGCTGAAATTCCTTTCCAAAAACTTCATTGAACCGTTTCAAGGTAATTCACCATTTACGGTGACTGTGATTCTTGCTGATGCATCCCTCAGTAATGTGAATGCAATCCAGAATTACATGAAGAAACAGGATCAGTTACCAGCAAAAATGTTCATCTCTCCATCTTTGGGTAATTTCCCATTCAAGATGCAGACTGCAGATCTGGATGATGGTAACTGTGTTCGTTCTAGTATCCATGTCATGGCGAACTGTTACCCGGCAAGCGATCTTAAAATCCAATATATACTTAAGCAATACGCCGTAGTCCCTGAAACAGATGATTTCGGCTTGGATAAGAACCTGACTCATCTATTTCGCCAGAAAGCTGGGGAAAGGACTCAACAGACTGCTATCGAGCTTATTCAAAAGAATCTTGAAGATGGTAAAAAGCAAGTTATCTACTTTGCTCAGGATAAAAATGCATTGGCTGCACTCAGAGATGCATTAGTCGATGAAGGAGTGGTTGAACGCTCTAAGATTGGCATTTTTGATAGCCAATTAATGGGATACCACCGTTCAGAATTGCTTGATCGCAAAGAGACATTGCAAGTCGTACTGATTACTTCGACTGCAGCTAGGGGTATTTCGTTCCCGAACTGTGATTCAATCATTGCTGCCATGCCTCGTTTCGCAATTGAAGCCTCTTTAATGGAAATCGCCCAGCTTGTTTACCGGGGACGTGGTGGATATTTGGATAAAGAGAAAAATGAGTGGGTCAACGGTGATGAACGTGATCGTCTGCTGACGATTCTGGTAGAAGATTTCTACTTGGTATCTAATGATGACACTCAGACAGAGCTTGAATATAAAGTTAAGAGTTCATTGGATATGCTCTCTATTTTTATGCTGATTCGGGGAACTTTATACACTCGTATCACCGGAGATGCAGGCTTCAAAAAATCTCAAATCGCAATGATCCCAATTGGTGAGGTAAAGGATAAGGCCAGTGATAAACCGGGTCTGGCTTCTTTGATCAGGGATTTTATGAAGGACGTAAATAGTGTTCTTTATAAGATTGCTGCAACGGAAGGTGAGTTGGTTGGAAGGCTTAAGGCTGTAGTAGAAAAAGCTCAAACGGTTTACTCAGCAAATAAGCTCAGCTCTACCTATAGCACTAAGACCAATAAATACCGAAGTTTTTACACACCGACATTAACACCTGAGTTAAAAGAACTTCAGTTCTATGAGAAATGGTGCCGGGACCATCATTCGCTTAAGTCCAGATTACTCACCATTAGCGATCAGGAAGATGCTTTGACCATTCCTGAAAATATCTATATCTGTGGGCCTATGATCATGGAAGATCGCTCAAACTTTGGTAACAAGGAGTCATTTGATATATCCAATGACAATCTCTCACAAGATTCTTTAAGGAAGTTCCTAAATGAGTTGATCGCCCTGCAGATGGGATTCCCTCAGTTGAATGCCTATAAGAACATTCAAAAGCATATCAGAGAGATCACGAATATGATTTCTGCTGTTCTTGAATCAGAAACAGATAGCTACACGAAAGAAGTTGAACAACAGGGCATGATGCGTAAGCTCTGGGTGACGTACCCGGTAGCAGCAAATGAGCTGGTTAAACTTCAAGACAAGAGCTTTGATAAAGACTGGTTTGATGCATTGAGCTTTGAGCTGAGAGTGAGAAATGCAGAGTTTCCGGTAATGCCAGAATATCGGGATCATCCATTTCGTGGTACTCAGCAATTATCAGGGCATCCAGTGTTTGAAAGGTTGTTCGAGCAGACAAATTTCATGCTTTGTCGTGAATTAAACTTGGTGAATACTTTGACTATGTTTAATGAATGATTCAAATTATATTATCTATTTAGTAGAGGATTAATGTGCATATACCTACTGCACAAGAACAACTTAAATTTCTAAAAAATATTCAGCTGATTTTACAGTCGGGTAGTTTTAGTAGCACCTATAAATTTGCATTGCTGATTAGCCTAAGCCGATTAGCTATTGAAAAAGGTGAAGAT
Source organism: Acinetobacter sp. (assembly GCA_036660195.1). Classification (GTDB taxonomy): domain Bacteria; phylum Pseudomonadota; class Gammaproteobacteria; order Pseudomonadales; family Moraxellaceae; genus Acinetobacter. The sequence continues at coordinate 6,893 of JAVXBC010000065.1, read as the reverse complement.
TCAGGTGAGAGTCTATCACTCGAATATACGGATATTGCTGAGAAGTTTATCGAGCTATATTGGAAGCAAGCAGTACCCTATACCTTTAATGATGAAGGGCAGCTGATTTTAAATCAGAACAATGGTAAACAAGCTGCCATTGTGAATCGCATTATACAGCTTCGGCAAAGCTACTCTTCTTTGGGGTTATTAAGACGAGATTCATTGGTGTGGTTGAAGCTTGTTAAAGATGTCGCTCGCACTGTAAAAGACATGCCAGTCCGCTACTTGCAAAATATCAATGGTCAAAATTTTGAGTTTTTATATCAGCTTGATCGGTGTGGAAAGCAACTTATTCTTTTACCGCAAGTCATGTTTTGCTTAAGGCAATTCAGTGAAATTATTGAAGAGCTGTGTCAGAAACGTTGGATTGACTATATCCGTAAGAATAGCAGCAATGCATCCATCTTGAATCAATTACCGAATCTTGAACAATTCATGTTTGAGCCGAGTAGAAACCAGTTGAATGCGGTAGCAAATGTATTGGTCGATCTACAGGACTGTAAATGCTTCTACTGCAATAAACCGATGCGCAATGGCAATTACGCCGTTGATCATTTCATTCCATGGTCTATGTATCCATCAGATACAGGTCATAATTTTGTGTTGGCGGACTCAAACTGTAATTCTAAGAAAAGTAATTTGTTGGCATCAAATGAGTTTTTGCATAAGTGGCAAGAACGTAACGAAGAACAGGATTTGATTATTGTGGATCGAATTTCTGTACTTGGTTTTTTAACAGATAAAGAGCGGTCCCATAGGGTTGCTGAATGGGCGTATGCTCAGGGAAAAGAAAATAATTATTTAATGTGGATGGGTTAAGTTTATAAGGAAGTGAAATGGCACGTTATCAATATGCAAAAAATGAACATGGTGAAATTGTCAAAGCAGTTGATTTAGTCGGACAAGAAGAAAAATCTGAATACATTTGCCTGGGCTGTGACAATCCTTTAATTGCTAAGGTGAATGGCAAAATCAAGAAACCTCATTTTGCCCATAAGACTGTACTAGAGTGCAATGGTGAAACTTACTTACACCATTTGGGTAAACGTGCTTTTTTTGAAACATATCAAAAATGTTTAGATGAAAATGAACCATTTTACATTACTTTTCATGTGCCTAAGAAATGCCAAAAATTTAAAAGAACCATTCGCAAGTATTGTGATCTTGGCTATGCCGAGAAACGATTTGATCTAACGAGCTTTTTTCACAGATACAAGTCCAAAAGAGGCATGATCATTTTATTCCAGATTTATTGTTGACTCGCCAAACGAATGCTGAAGACTGCATTTATATTGAAATTGCTGTGACTCATTTTCTGAGTGAAAAAAAGGAAAGTTCAGGTAAACGGATTATTGAAATACCATTAGATTGCGAAGAGGATGTCGAAAAAATCTATAAGGCAGATTTACAGCAAATTAATGCTCTCTTTATTGGGTTTAATCAAGAAAGTACACCTATTGTGGATACTGACTGCAAATGTATGCACAAACGGTATTTCTTATTTCTTGTCTGGGATTCTGGTAAAGCTTGGTTAGGCTTGGAATATCTGTCAGATATAAAAGCAAAATTGGCCAAGTATCAGAACAAAATCGAATATAGCAATATTATTGAAACTGATCTGGAATTTGAAAATTCGAATGTACTGATGGGGTATGCCCATGGGGATGTATTCATTTCTCAACTTAAACTGGCGGTTGAGAAAAAAGTACCTGTTAAGAGCTGCTTTTTATGCAAATATAGCGGGGATAATTATAACTATACCGAGGGACTTCCTATTTACTGTAAAGCTAAAAAAATTGCATGTAATTCAAATCGGGCTGCGGAATGTAATTGGTATCGATTAGAATAAAAAATAAATATCTGATTATTTTTTATTCTTATTTGAATTGTTTCCGGCAAAATCAAAAAAATACTTCTTCCATAATGGATATATCAGCTCAAGACGAAGCTGAATCTACATGAACGAAGGAGAAACATAATGAGTAAAGCAGGCTGGCCAAGTACCACAGGAAATCCTTCAGGCGGTGGTCGTGATAACAATCCACCACGTAAGTAAGGAGTACAACGGATGCATTTAAGATTACAGGTTTCAGGTCCAAAAGGCATTGGGCTTTTTTCTCCTGAAACAATTAATGACTTGGAATCAATGTTAGGGCATAAAGTCGTTGTATTAAAGGAGCCTCGAGCACAATTGGGGCTCGGTGGTATTGTGAATATCTTTAAGACGGCACAGTCTTTGAATATGCATTTAGATATTGGTGATAAAGATGATTCATGGGATTTTCTATTATTACCTTATAAGCCTTTTGATAAATCAATTTTGAAAATTTATAAGAACGAGGCTCTTTGGAAAATCAGACGTAGTTATGAAAATTTCCCGAGATGGTCACAAGTTGATTATGAGGAGGCTGTGGAGTTCTTTAACGAGATTTCACAAGTAGCAGGCTGGCCAAGTACCACAGGAAATCCTTCGGGTGGTGGTCGTGATAATAATCCACCACATAAGTGAGAGATTAACATGATAATTAAATTATTGGTCTCTGAAGCAAATGGCAAATATTTGTACGAGCCTAAAACTATCGCTGAACTTGAGCATATCTTAGGCGCGCCAGTTGTGCTTTTGAAAGAGCCTATATATGCATTGGGGCTTGGCTGTGTGATTAATGTGTTTAGAACAGTTCAAGCTTTAAATATCGCGCTTGAGATTGGTACAGAAATGGATGATTGGAGCTTTATCATTCGTCCTGATAATAACTTTAACCCCGGCAAGGGTCGTACTTTTGAAGACAATGCTTGGAGACAGATCAGAAAGTCGCATACGGACTATCCTTTGTGGTCACAGATTGATTATGAGGATGCGGTAGATTTCTTTGAGGAGTTACGTTTTGGAGGCGGTTGGCCGAGTAAAACGGGTAATCCTTCAGGCAGTGGTCGATACAATAATTTGTCACAAGGTTAGAGGTGGAAATGGAAATTAGAGTATATGTGAATCGCTCTACTATCATTAATCATCCATGGAATGTTCATGTAAGCAGTATTGATGAATTGGAAGCCATACTCGGGCAAAAGGTTATTTTATTAAAGCATCCACGTCCTGAGTTGGGTTTAGGTGGACTTGTCAATGTCTTTAGAACTGCTCAGCAGTTAGGTATACATGTGGATGTTGAAGAGAGAGTTGCAGATCCAATGTGCTTTATCATTAATTTACACGAAAGTCCGATTAAGACTTTATATAATCTGTATAAGGGGAAATATTTTTCATCTGTTAAGCCAGAAAAATGTTTTTCCTTTTTGTCAGAAGAAGACTATAAAAATATCCTTCATTTTTTCTTTGAAGTACTGAGCGAAGCAGGGTGGCCAAGTAAAACAGGCAACTCTTCTGGTTCAGGTCGCTACAACAATGCCTAAGTGATCTTAGCTATATCATTAAACTGTCGAGGCCACTGAAAAGTGGCCTTTTTGCCATTGGGCACATAGAACATTTTCCATAAATCCATAAACTCACGGGTAGAGCTGAGTCCTTGTAAAATCTCAGGAGGATTCATTTTCTGTCCTTCGTAGACAAGGAATTGGAAGTAGTAAATAAGCCAAAGGGCATTCATTTCATTGAAAATAACGAAGTCATTATCATTGATAGTTCGTGAAAGAAGAAAACGAGAATTAGACTCAGTGATTTTTTCATATAGATCATCAAAAATCAGTTCAACTTGATCAAATGGTGTCGTAAAAAAATGGTCTATATCGGTTAAATAACAAAAGCGATCTTCAGCTCTCATTTTTTTCAGTAGTTGACGCATTGTTTTGATACGTGGGTGATTTACATCGTCGTTATTATCAAATTCGTTACCAAGTAATTCAGTATTTAGATATTTATCAAATGAGCTGATCGTAGGGAGTTTTTCTAACGGCTTTTTATTTGCGTGTGAGGCTAGTAGGTAGATGATGAAATCGGAAAAATTACTGGATGGACCATAGGGTTTATTTTTCTTAAAGCGAAACTTAAACAACTGATTAAAGCACAATGGCTCCATATTACTGTCTAAGGTCAGGAACGTATCAAGGTGAATTAAGAGCAGCATAATGAGATGAATGGGCTGTTTCATTTGCTCAAGGGATAGATACGCATGTTCATGTCCTGTGACCACAATGCTCTGAATAAAGCTATGTAACTCAGCAACACATTCCTCTGAAAAACCAGTCAATTCAGCTTGGTCGAATAGCGCAACATGTTTATTCCAATTTTTATAAATCTCATTTTGCAAAGGGTAGAGCGATAGACACTTTAAAATATAGGCGAATGTGAGTTTGATATCTTCACCCTGATCAACTACTTGACTGGAATTGCTATCCAATACATCAAGCCCTAATGCTTCACAGAGCATACCCTTTAATTCGATAGGTGAAAGTTCTTCTTCTATTTGAGCTGCTTTTTGTACCGCCCGTTCTAAATTTTCTCCGAATTTTCGATCAAACTTTGTCAAAATTGAAAAATTAAATTGTGTTAAATCCATGAAATACCTTTGAATTAAGCAGTAATATCAGCGACAAGCTTTGGCGTATTATCCTTAAGTTATCTATATATACACTGCCACAAGACTTTAAAATAGTGTTAAATACGGGCATTAAAATTTAATGCTTTATTTGGGTTCTTATGGATCATTCAGTACATAACAAATTGGTTTCATTTATCTGGTCGATCGCTGATGACTGTCTTCGAGATGTCTATGTACGTGGTAAATATCGTGATGTAATTTTGCCGATGGTGGTATTACGCCGTCTGGATACCTTATTAGAGCCAAGCAAAGATGCAGTACTCGAAGAAGTACGCTACCAACAAGTCGAAATGGAACTCACAGAGTTTGATGATGAGCCACTGAAAGAAGCATCAGGCTATGTGTTCTATAACACTTCTAAATGGACATTGCGTTCGCTGTATACCGCAGCATCAAACAACCCTGAAATTTTATTGGCAAACTTTGAAGAATATTTAGAAGGTTTTAGCGACAACGTTAAAGAAATCATTCAATGCTTTAACCTGTACACTCAAATCCGCCACATGTCACATAAAAATGTGCTGTTAGATGTGGTCGAGAAGTTCTTATCACCATACATTAACTTAACCCCTGAAGATGCAGTTGATCCAGATGGCTACCGCTTACCTGCATTGACTAACTTAGGTATGGGCTATGTCTTTGAAGAGTTAATTCGTAAATTTAACGAAGAAAATAACGAAGAGGCAGGTGAGCACTTTACGCCACGTGAAGTGATTGAGTTAATGACGCATTTTGTCTTTGACCCAATCCAAGAAAAGTTACCTTTAACGATTACGGTATACGATCCTGCATGCGGTTCGGGCGGGATGCTGACCGAAGCACAAAACTTTATTGAAGAACGTTACAGTGTTGAAAATGGCAACCGTGACGTGATTCTGTATGGTAAAGAGATCAATGACGAGACTTATGCAATCTGTAAGTCAGACATGATGATTAAGGGCAATAACCCTGAAAATATTCGTGTCGGTTCAACACTGACTACAGATGAATTTGTCGGCACGAAGTTCGACTTTATGCTGTCAAACCCTCCGTATGGTAAGAGCTGGGCATCTGAGCAAAAACATATTAAAGATGGTTCAGATGTGGTTGATCCTCGTTTTGTGGTAAAGCTAAAAGACTATTGGGGCAATGAAGAAAGCTGTGATGCCACACCACGTTCAAGTGATGGTCAGCTTCTATTCCTGATGGAAATGGTCAATAAGATGAAATCGCCTGAGCATAATGGTATTGGTGGTCGTATTGCCTCAGTTCATAATGGTTCAAGCTTATTTACAGGTGATGCATGTGGCGGTGAAAGCAATATTCGTCGCTATATCATTGAAAATGACTTACTCAATGCGATTGTGCAGTTGCCAAATAACTTGTTCTATAACACGGGCATTACCACGTATATTTGGTTGTTGTCGAATAACAAGCCACAACAGCGTAAAGGCAAAGTACAACTGATTGATGCAAGTTTAATGTTCCGCAAGTTGCGTAAAAACTTAGGCAATAAAAACTGTGAGTTTGCCCCTGAACATATTGCGGAAATTATGCAGACTTATCTTGCAGGTCAAGACGTAGAGCGTCAGCTTGATGGTCAAAATGACCCTGTCGGCATCGCAAGTAAGGTCTTTGATAACCAAGACTTTGGTTATTACAAAGTCAATATTGAGCGTCCAGATCGTCGTACAGCGCAGTTTAGTGCAGAGCGTTTGCAAGGCTTACGTTTTGATAAGTCTTTGTCTGAGCCGATGGAATATATGTATCGCACTTATGGCGATGACATCTATACCGAAGCGAAGCTCGATGCTGTGAAAAAAGATGTCTTGGCATGGTGTGAAGATCAAGAGATCACGCTGAACAATAAAGCCCAAGCTAAGCTATTTGATGTGAAGCATTGGAATGCTTTAAAAACAGCATTGGACAATGCTTTAAGCATCATGCAACAGGTCGGTACAGATGAGTTTTCAGACTTTAACCTGTTTAAGAAGAAAGTTGATGAAGCAATCAAAGCTTTAAAGATTAAGCTGTCGAATTCTGAAAAGAACAACATTTTAAATGCGGTGAGTTGGTATGACGAAAACGCAGACAAAGTGGTGAAAAAAGTCGTGAAGTTTGATGATGCTGAGCTTGCTGACTTACTTGAGCACTTGGGTTGTGCAGAAGCTGATTTGGCTGACTTTGGCTATTATGCAACAGCGAAGAAAGGCGAGTTCACCACGTATGAAAGCAATAGCGATTTGCGTGATAGTGAGTCTGTGCCGTTAAAACAGCAGATTCATCAGTATTTCTTAGATGAAGTGAAACCGCATGTGG